>NZ_BAACAP010000226.1:0-104468 GCF_045865695.1 Scytonema hankhaensis NUACC26 | reverse complement strand
TTAACTTTCTCTTCTGGTTTATGGGTATTTTTTGCTTCCACCATTGGAGCAGTGCTATATACATACTCTAGTAACTGATTCAGTTTATCTGAGCCAGCCCACTCTCTCCGAATATTATCCAGCACAAACTTAATACTGAGAGGTATTTCCAAATCATCTGCCTGAGCAGCTTGATTCACAGGTCTAATATATGTTGCATTATACTGAGACTCTTGAATAATCTCTTTCCCATTCATTTGATTTAAAGCAGCATCTATACCCTCATTCCAAGGACCAAATTGATAATAACACCAATCTAGATCGGTCAGTTGGTTTCCCGTCCATTTAACAGAGTAAAGATCGGCTAAATACAAAAATTTAATTAACTGTGTTTTTGTAATATACCCTTTTGTCGCGTAGACAAAATATTTTATGAGTTTATCTAACATAATCCTTCTCTTTGCTAGTAGTAAAGTAGTCCAAGTTAATCAACACAGATGTGTATAATTATTCATAATCATTTTTATTTAAAAATTTCTAGAGAGGTTTCCTAAGTTTACATCGCTTAATTATAGTTGTTTGCCGAATCCTTGACTATTTGTTAGCTCACATCTTGCACCATCAGCTTATTGAGAAAAATAAAGCCTAAAAAGCTTATTATTTCGTAGGTAAGGCTATGCTTCAGTTCGCCTTATTGAGAAGGTGCAAGATGTCAGTTAGCTTACTTGCTCACATTGTACAGTATAATTGTACTATAAAATGGGATTGATGTGACCCACATAATATTTGATAAAAATCTCATATGTTGTTCGCATCTCATGGACTTGTTGCATTTGGCTGAATAACCTTTTGCCACTTTACCATTTCAGCGAATGTCACAAAGCATCTTTGACACCAACCGTCTACCCATAAAGCCGGAATCTTAAACCTTGCTCCACAGTTAGGACATTCCGACAACAAACTTAATTTGTGCCTCGCGACCCTCGCGTTACCTTAAACTGCCATTCAATCTTGTGACGCCAAAGCGCCCGTTCCAGAAAAGTTTCCATAACGGGGTTGACAGGGCTACCCTAAATCACGCAACTTCACCACCAACTACCAGATCGCGAATTCGCAAACTGGGACCCCCGCAACCTACAGCTAATCCATTTTGCCCGCCTTTGCCACAACCACCAGATTCATCCCAGTAAAAATCATCGCCGATCGCTTCAATATCTGCCAGTGTTTGGAACACATTCCCTGAAAGCGTCACATCTTTGACAGGTTCAGCAATTTTACCGTCCCACAGGTAGCATATATTATGCGACTAAAGCAGACGTCAGGTCTTTCGCTCGTTCACTTGCAGCCGAACTTGGTTCGCGCAAAATCCGAGTCAATACAGTCAGCCCCGGTCTTGTACTCACACCTTTAGCTAGTAAGATGGAAATTCCCAAAGAAGAATTAGAATTGTTCGTCGAGTATGTCACTAAAACAGCACCTTTAGGGCGCTTGGGTACACCTGAAGAGATTGCCAACGCTGTTGTCTACCTTTTCGCCTACAATGCTCTCCTCGTCACACTTATGTCATCCTTGTTCCTACATTATAGGTAATCTCCTAGCACCGAAGGGAGTAGCTAGAGAATTCTAGCGTCAAGAACTCAAAAATAACGAGCTAGCAATTTTTCAGCTTCGTGTTTATGCTTGTCTGCCAGTTCTTTTGGTGTGCGGAATTGAGCACTACCCATAAAACGGTAAACCCAACGGCTAAATTCATTCAGTGAGCGTGGTGGTAGTTTAACGCTATAGTCCAAGTAGGTTGGTTTGCCATCCTCAGTTTTTGATCCCTCATCAATTTCTTGACTTAGGTGACGTTTTTCTCCTTCCTTAATAAATGTCATGACTTCACGAAAAAAACGCACGGTTACGTTCACAAATTCTAACTGTCCTAACCGTTCTCGCTGTTGCTCTTCTACTTCACCTAAAAAAAGCCCCCAACCTGCTTCTAAAAGTTGGTGTCCTACCTGAAGGCTCTGCTATTGTGTTGTTGTACCACGACCTGTAGCATCTACTAGTTTAAAGTGTTCGCTGAAGCGATCCAACCTAGATACAACTAAATGTCCATTATGATAATCTTCATGCAAGAGATACCACGCAATATCTGAGTAGATGAGTTGTAAAGGATAAATAGTGAGATATTTAGTAACTCCTGATTGATAAGGATTGCGACTGCGATAAATTTCAATTGCCTGTCCACAAATAATGGCTGTTTCTAGCTGTTCTAGTCTTTCAAAGAGAGTACCACGATACTTTCTGTTAGCCATCATTTCTTCAGGCTCTGTATAAATAATTGCTCGATTAATTTGCGCTCGCACAGGGTAAACTAATTCTCCACCTACATCTAATCCTCTTAACCGTTTTATCAATGCCTGGTAAATTCGGTTGACTTGTGGATCTTGTTGATATTTAGCTTGCGATTGCAGAGCATTCAATGCAACCTTTAGCTCTGACAGACTCATTGCCCCTGTACCTAAATAATATCCCCACCGATAAATACGTTTGTCTAAGATATTGTAGCGACGAAGTATACCTAAATCTTTGCGAAGTGTATGTACTGAATAAGGAGGTAGGTCAATTCCACAGTCACGGGCAACTTCCTGCAAACGAACCGATACTTCAAGCAATGCATCATGATGCTCTCCAGATGGAGTATTTAGTGAATCAGTTGAAAGATTGCTGCCTACTCCTGGATAGCGCACAAACGTGGCAATCAATACCATTAATCGCTCAAAGGTCGCGAGGTCAGCATAAGCATGAGTAATAATCTTCTTGGGCATTTGGATATGTCAATCAAAAGAAAATATTCATTACAGACTGAGATTAATATCTGAAAGCTTTATAAATATGGCTTTTCGGCTATATTAAGCGAGTTCAATAAATACTGTCAATTTCTGGATTACAAAAAATACTGTTGCTAATATGCAATTTAGATACACCAAAAGTGATTCCAACACCCTTTCGCTGGATATGCTAACGCCTAATTACCTTTTATAAAATCAGGCTTGAATCCTGGCGGGTATCCTAAAGCTCCAACCTCGACCGTGCAGGGCTTTAGCTGCCTGAGCTTTTTAAAAATTATTAGATAGTAATTGTAAAAGCTTGATTTCCTGGAAGTATGATGGTGTCACTAGTGATTTTCCCTGTTTGATATTTGATGCTTGGACAGGAGAGCATTTGACCCTAGATCCTGCTAAACCTAGCATTACTCGAACTGAAGAAGTTATTTGCTTTACTCCGAAAGAAATTCAACTAAACTTATCTGATGGTATTGAAATTATAGATAGTTGTGTACCTTCAAGTCTTAGAGGCTGGTTAGGTAAACACCTGAGATTAATTACTAATAATTCTACTATTGTACTGCCCTCTACTAACAAAAATATATCTCACCTAGTAACTTGGCAGTTTTTTTTAGATAAAAAACCAATTTTAACGGGAATTAAGCTGAAAGGTAAAAACAATACCTATTTAGGAACTCCTACTTTGTGGTATCCTCCGGTCAATGAAAAAACAAATTTAAAAATATCTATTCATAACCTCTCTTCTCGGCAAATTATACAGATAAATAATCAAGAATTACAAACAAGTTATAAATGGCAAGCTATCCAATTAAATCAATGGATTACTCAACCCTGTTCTTATGAACTACGTTTCTACACTCAACAACAGTAATGGGTCGATAAGTTTGATATTCTACCAGAAGTTCAGCCTGTGAAACTACCTGTTGAACTGTTACCTTCACCAGTGAAACACAGTAATATTCAGGGTTTAATAAATCAATTGCCAATTAAGTACAATTCTTATGATGATTTTTGGGCAGAGGAAGTAAAGATTGAGGGATTATGGCCTTTAGAAGAAGTTCAATTATTCTTATCAAATACAAATGAAGAAAAATTGCATAGAGTACAAGCAGATGTACTAGGAGAATTAAATATAAGTTTATCTGTTTTATACGGCTTATTACCTAAATCAGAAAATTACACATTATCTTATCAACGTTTAGGGTTATCAAAACAGGTATTAGTTGAGAAAAAATCTATAAAATGGATATGGAAAGAGCAAGAAATTATTATTTCTAATTTACAGGTTAACTCTATTTATGTGTTATCTTGCTGGAATTTTCTATTACCTGAAGAAAATCCCTTAGAAATCCAAATACTATTAACTAAAGAAGCTAAAAAGTCTATTACTATTCCTTTAAACTTACCAATGGTAATTTATCATATTCAGTTGAAAGGTTTCCAGCAATCTCCGCAAAATTTAGGTTTTTGGTGTACCTCTAGTAAATATATCACGAATGAAATAGACGATGAATTATTGTTAAGATACTGGTACAACATACTAGATAGTGAATCTGTAACTGATTTTTTAAGTATAGTTCATTCTTTAAATTATAAATTTGATTCTCAATGGGTAGAAATTATGATAGATAGCTTGCAACATAATTCATGTTATTTTCCTTTATGGCTTAATTCCAATTCTCTTTTAGAAAAATTACAAGCTTTACTAAAACCATCAACGCACATTATTTCAGATTGGTATAAGATTGAGTTATTTTTTTCTAAGCTCTCTTTAAATGGTGTAACAATTCGTGACTTTGTATACTCTTTGTTATTAAACAACCAAGAAACCAATCTGAAGTTTGGTAAAATCAAGAATTTGATTTTAGAAATCGTACCTCTTGAAACTAAATTTAGAGATAGTAATTACTGCTATTCTATTTTAGTAAAAATGGCAAAAAATAACGATAGAACAGATAAAAATCTTGAAATATTACAAAAAACATTCGATTTTAATAAACTTGAATATTATGAATATTTTGTAAAAATAAAATTAATTAATTCAGAAGATGCTGAACGAGAACTAAAATCTTTAACTTAGATACAACGTAAAACTCTCTTAAAAAATAAGTCAATTCAGAATGTTGATAAAAGAAATAACATATTTGCTAAGTATGCATCGACATGATAGCAACAAAGGAATGCCATTGGATTTGACTAAACATCAAATAGTTTATTTACTACTTGCGAGTCTTTCTCCAAATGAGAACTCACAAGATTTTGAAACTAGAGTGCAGGAAAGTTTAAATGAATTGCAAGCACAGGGAGAGATTTTGGCAGGAACTCGCAATCGTTACTGTATTGCACCTCCAAGTGTTGTTTTAGCAAAGCAAGAAAACTGTTTACTATTCCGTGGAGATCGTACTTATCTTCAACTTGCTCACGACATCCTTCAGAGCCAATATGATAGCCAAAATCCTTTACAAATCAATGTTGACTTACAGAATCTGTCTGGGAGTAAAGAGGCTTTGAGAAAAGTAGGTATTCGTCTACTGACGGCAGATGAAAGCGTTGAGCATTTATCATATCCTTGTAAGCCGAAAGGTGAACGCAGTTCATCTTGGTCAACCAATCCATTCTTCATTAATTGGGGTAAAGGCAAGAGCGTGCGGTAATACATTCCTATAAATGCACCTCAGAAACAACGATGGCAAAATTGTCAGCATCAAAATCTGAAAAATCAGGATTTATTGTTGCTCCCTAGTGGTGAATATCTCTGGTTTGAAGAGCAAAATTTTTATGAATTAGAGCCAGAAATAGCAGTTTTGGCAATGTTCAACAAAGACAAAGAGATGAACTCTCCTCTAACAATCAATTGGGATAAAGCCCAGGGTCAACTAAATTTACAGGGAATTATGCTGCCAACTACATATGTACGCTGGCTTTGGGCTTTGTCTAAACCTGATAGTAACTCTTACAAAATTCGTTATTTTCCATTGATCTCCTGTCACTTAGTAGAAGCAGCATTTAAGCGTTTAGGGTGTACTTTAGTATGAAAAAAAATTATCTCGATCCAATTGCAGCAGTTGAACAACCCCGTGCAGACTTTATTCGTTATTTGCTCACAGCTTATCCGTTGCGCGATCCTCACCTACGTTACGGTTTTAGGCAGCTACTTGAGCAATCGGGGAACCTTTGGCAGCATCCTTACCTTGACGGTTCGCAACCCTACTGCTCAAGTCTTAGTGTTGATAAGTTAGTTACTCAAGGGGTTTTGCATCCACATATGGCGACTCTGGTTACACCCAGTAGTCGTTCACTTTATGAACACCAAGAAAAAGCAATCCGAGCAGTCATTGAGCACCAGCAAAATATAATTGTTGCTACAGGTACTGGTTCAGGGAAAACCGAGTGTTTTTTGATACCAATGCTAGATATGCTGCTAAAAGAAGGCGATCGCTTATCATTAGCAGGAGTGAGAGTAGTCATTCTATATCCCATGAACGCCTTGGTAAACGACCAGGTTAAACGCTTGCGGCAGTTACTCTGCCGTCAGCAAACAGCCAAAATTAAATTTGGATTTTACACTAGTCGAACTCACAAAGAGAAAAACGAGGCATTGGAGTCTTTAAGAGCAGAGTTTGAAGCTTATGAACCCGATGAACTGCACCAACTGTTTTCTGAGAAAGAAAAAAAATCTATAAATGACGAGGAATTAATTCAGCAAGCTATTGAAAAAACTAGCCAAGTGCAATTGCTCTCTCGCGAGGAAATGTGGCAAACACCTCCTCATATTCTGATTACCAATTACTCCATGTTGGAGCATATGTTGATTCGTCCCATAGAACGGGGAAAAATCTTTGAAACTTCTATAGATACCTTCAAAATGTTGGTATTAGACGAAGCCCACACCTACAATGGTGCTAAGGGTACTGAAGTTGCGATGCTACTCGAACGTTTCAAGGCGTCTGTAGGAGTCGCACAAAAAGGGAAGATTCGTTGCATCGCCACTAGTGCTAGCTTGGGTGATGCATCTGACAATCCGCAAGTTCTTACGTTGAGGTTTTCAATCTATAAAAGATAATAATAGAATTTACACCCTAACTTCTGGCAAATTAGATAGCGTAACAGAAGAAGAGGAGGTCGGTGAGGAACAAGAAGAACAACAATCAACTGAGGCAAAAACTTTTACAATTTTATTTCAGCGTGATGGTTGGATTGGTATTCGTTCAGATAAACCCTTCACACTTACGACAACTGTAAAAAATGAATTTAACTTAGCATGGTACAGTAGTAAAAAGGAGCAAAATCAGAATGGATGTTATTTACCTAAATGTGCTGCTTGTGGTGTCAGACCGATTCATGCCCAAGCTATCAATCGGTTTATCACTTATACTGATGCTCCTTTGGAGGCGATGATTGATAGTCTTTTTGAACTACTACCAGAACCAGAAACGGCTGAGAACCATTCTTCTAAACGAAAACTATTGACTTTTTCTGATAGTCGTCAAGATGCTGCATTTTTTGCCTCAGATTATCAACGCAATCATACGGAAATGGTTTATCGCCAAATGCTTTGGCAAGCATTCCAAGATGCAAAGGATGCTCATGGGATCGCCTCAGTTAATGAGGTAACAAGCCAACTGAAAAATTTATTCCTAGAAATTCCCATTCCTCATCCCGATCGAGAATCTAAATTTAATTATCGCAGTTACTGCCCAGAAGACCTAGACGGTCTAGAAAATCCGAAAGATTGCCAAAATTATGCCCAGAAACGCGCTAAAGAAATACTACTTCGTGAATTCGCTCTCCCTTTTAACCGTCGGTTAACCATGGAAGCTTTTGCACTATTAACTTGCCATATAACCTTAAATGAACCCTTAATTAAATCGGTTGCTGATAAATTTAGTATGCCGATTGAAGAAGCTAGAATTTTCTTAACAGTTATTACAGATATCATTCGACGTATCGGACCTGTTAGTATTGAAGGTGCGTCTAATTATTTTCCAGAAACTGGAGGTGTAGATGGGGGTCGTCCTGAAATGATAGACTCTCAGGGCAAATCAAAAAATTATCTGCTCTTAGAAAGAGGTGCTGACAGTACGCAGGAATATCGATACTCTCCCTCATTCTTACCAAAGTGGAAACAGAATGGGGAAATTAGTCAAGCACAAAATCGGCTGGGTTGGTATTTCTTACAAATCTTTGGCAGTTCATTGCCTCCCAAGAAAGATTTTATATGGCTTTTCGATCGACTTCAAGCGCAAGAGTTTCGCATACTTCTTTCAGCAAAAAGGGGATGCCAACTAAATTGGGAAAGGTTGAATCTCCTTGAGACACAGCGAGATTGGTATCAATGTAATTGTTGCCAGCAAATTTTTCATGTTCCTGGGTTATCAGCAATTACTCAGCCAAAACTTAATATTGAAAAATGTTTGGCTTATAAATGCTTTGGTGAACTCAAGCCTTACACACCTGAAAAAATTGAACGAGCAGCTTACGAACATTACCAGCAGTTTCTCATCAAACAACGCTCTTCTCTAGCCTTGCGTTCTCAAGAACATACCGCACAACTTGGTGTCAACGAACTAGAAAAACGCGAAAACCATTTTCGCCGTGGTCGTATCAATTTACTTAGCTGTTCGACAACCTTAGAAATGGGTATAGATATTGGTGAACTGCAAGCAGTGGTACTGCGTAACTTTCCTCCCCATGTCAGTAATTATCAACAAAGAGCTGGACGTGCAGGACGCCGAACTGATGGAGTAGCAGTGACTTTAATGTATGGGCAGCGTCGTCCTCACGATCGCTTTTATTTTGAGCAACCAGAACAGCTTATTGCTGGTAGCAATCAAATTCCTAAACTAGATTTCGGTAATGTACAGATTCAGCAGCGCCATATTCGCGCTGAATTATTAGCTGAATTTCTTAAGACTTACAATGTTGGTGCTGAAGAAGTAAAAATTGTAGATTTTTTTAAGTTACCTCAGGGGGATTATACAGCTATATTGGATTTCACATCACCAGCAAATGCAATGGTGTCCCAGCTTAAACAGTGGTTGCATAGTGATGCTGCTAAATCTAAAGCCGATTGGTGGTTAAACCGAATTAACAGTTCTGAGAATTCTCATATTCTCCTAAATGAATTTGTGACAGATTTGTCAAGTTTTGAAAACGATCAACTAGAAGATTGGAATGGGTTAGTGTCCATACTAAAGGAGATTAACGAAAATATTCGTAACCAACAAACAGACCGCAAAAAACGAGCGGCTCAAGAAAGGCGACGTGATGCTGTAGAAGCTGAACTTGACAAAATTGCAAGTCGCCAGCTGCACGAGCAATTAGTTCAGGGGAACATCTTGCCCATATATGGTTTTCCAATTGATGTAGTTCGCCTTCTAACAGGGGAAAGCAATGAGTATCATTCGGCACAAGGAAGACATCGACTAGAGCGAGATCGTCGTCTTGCTCTCGGTGAATACGCTCCAGATCAAGAAATAGTTGTAGATGACCGGGTTTATAAAAGTGTTGGCATTCTCAAGCCAGCACAACTAGAAAAGAAGTACTATTGGGTTTGTCAAAACTGTAGTAAATTCATTGCTTCTAACAAAGGGGATGACTTGGTGGAAGAGTGCCCCGTTTGTGGAAAGGAACCGTCCTCCTCAAACTTAGCAAAAAAAATGAAGCTTTATAAGGTTCCCAAAGCTTTTATAACTGATTGGACAAAAGAACCACAAGTTACTCCTTACTTTAAACCACAACGTCAACTGGTATCACAAATTTTCTTAATAGACCATGGGGATACCGCACAAACTCTATTTTCAGAAAAAAGTTTATACACTCTAATTGTCAGCCAACGCGGAAAGTTCTTTCTAGCTAATCAAGGTCCATTAGGCTATGGTAAAGGTTTCGATAGACAGGGCTTTGCAATTTGCAACCTCTGCGGACGCGATCTTAGCGATTTGGTTCGACAAGAATTGGAAAAAAGAAGTAAAACCAAAAAAGGACGTGGGAAAAATTCTGCGGACAGTTCTCAATCATGGCAATTCCCTCATCATCATCCAATTTCAGGAAAAGAATGCCCAGGAAACTGCCGTCCTTCTATTCATTTAGGACATGAATTCCGTAGTGATTTGCTTAAAATTATCTTTGATACTGGAACAAATCCCGTACCTTTGTTTGGTTCAGACGTGGAATATGAAGATGATGGCGAAATGGTTTCTGATAGTAACAATTGCAACCGGGGTTTGGAGTTTTGGCGATCGCTTACCTCTGCACTGTTATCAGCAGCAGCCCAAGTCATTGATGTACCTCGCTCAGAGTTAGATGGATTATTTGCACCTCGTTCAGACAGACGCGCTGACATTATTATCTATGATAATGTCCCAGGAGGAGCAGGTTACAGTCGCCGCATTGCTGAACGCTTCGATCGAGTTTTGAAAATAGCCGAAAAAATTGTTTCTTTGTGTACCTGTGAAACCAGTTGCTATGATTGTTTACAAACTTACTCTAACCAGCCATTTCACAATCAGTTAAACCGTCGTTTAGTTGCAGATTTTCTCAAACCCATAGTTGAACAAGTGAGTCCAGATAACGACTTACAAAACTTTGCCCCCAACGCTAACCGAGTCAATTTGTCTATAATGGCAGATTCTCTACCTGCACTTTGCCGAATGGCTGCACCAGATACCCTAATTTATTTACCTCAACTAAGAGATGAGTTGAACTTGAATAAGGGTTCAGCTTTTTCTTGGTTAAATTTGATTGCGGATGCGATTTACTCACTTAAACAAAGCGGTCAGCCATTAGAATTAATTGTTGGTCAGTTGCCAGATCCCAATGTAGTGTCCGATACAGAAGTAGGCAAGAAAGACCATCTTAGGGTATGGCGAAAACGTTTACAGCAGTGGATAGACCAAGGTTTAGTTAAGCTTTATCATCATGCATTGATTGAAACTTCACCCATCTTTTGTTTCAATAGCAAACACAACAGCCGACTCGCATTATCACTGCACCAATCCTTGCAAAATGATTCACTCGTGTGGTTTCAAACCAGAAGTCGTGAGGGTGTTGAGACAGTTGTTCATCGGTTAGAAAACTTGCGTTCTCAGGCAAGAATTGTGAAAGCTTCAGAACTAGAAGACCCAAATACTATCGTAGTTTGCCCAGATCCCAAGGAAAATGAATGGCGTGGTGACCTCAGTCTGTCAGAACTCCGAAAAAAACTAGAAATGGAACGTGTTTTGTTAGGAAGCAAGATAACAAAGGTGAGATACAGCGATCGCTACCTAAGAGTACCAGGAGCCGAAATTTTGGCTGCTCTTTTTAATGGTAGCGAATTAGACTCCCACGTTCAGGTAGAAATTTTAACTTCTGAGGATGAAAAGGATAAAAATTCTGACCAGATGAAACAAAAATTACTCCCACTTTTTACACAACTTCAACCTAACAAGAATAATCTAAAAGTGAATGTTAAGCCGTCCTATGAACGCTATAGCATTCCACACAGTCGGATCTTAGAAATCCATCGTCAAGATGGTGAAACGTACAAGGTTATTTTTGATATAGGAATGACCTTTTTGGAAAAAAAGGGTGGAAAATACATTGTTAAATTTCCAACCTATTTGGTGATTAAGAAAACTGTACGAAACGTTAGATAAGCTATTGAGGATAGTCAAGTATACTCTCAAATCCAATAGAAATATTACTCCTTTTTCGCTCTAAAATGACCGGACTTTTGTAGGGTTGGTATTGCTAGCCCTACACCTACAAGAGATTTCCAAGAAATAAATTCGCCATCTTTGGAACGGGCTTCCCCGCTTGTCCTGTATGAGTAGCGGGCTAGAAGCCCGCACCACAAGAAATTTTGGGAGATTTTTTTATTTGGAAGTCCCTAGATAATTTTCTGGCGCGAAAGGAGTTATTTCCATTACTTGGACATTCCTTAAATCACGCAACTTCACCACCAACAACCACATCACGAATTCGCAAACTCGGTCCCCCATAAACCACAGCTAAACCCTCCAGGTAAATCGAAGGTGCAAATCGTTCTCCACGATCGCCAACTTAGCGAAGCCGAATTTCAAGTGAAATAGTTATGGGCAAATTTAGAATTGCTATGTTTTCGGAAAGGTTCTTGACAAAACCTAAAAAATCTGAATTTGTCATGAATCGCTTAGGCGTGCTTATCTAATAACTTTTGCAACAGACTATCGAATGCCCAGAAGGATGTGTTGCGTAGCTTGTCAATAGCCGTGGGCAAATCGATAAGCTTCATTGTTGCTGCTTGATCCAGAATCCCAAGAATGCCTGTGATGGTAAAGCCTTTATTTATTGCAGCGCGACGTGCCTTCATATCATCTAGCAAAAGTAAATCTGCATCGATCTCTTGGGCTAAAAGAATAGCTGCGCGTTCCCCAGGATCGAGTACATCAACAATTGCATCTCCAGATTGGCTGACGGGTTGAATTTTAAGCCAGTCAGGTGGAGTGGATATCCAAGCTTGAACCGCTTGAGGAGCAGCTATATCCGATAACTCACTGTGAACAGCTTGAGGAATGATGATTTGCTCAAACAGTTCGGGCAGTAAATTAATCTGCCCAATCAAAACGAGGTAGTTGATGGGCGATGTATTGGAAACAATAATCATTCTGAGACTAAGACAGTGCGAATAGCTTGGACATCTTGCTCTAAGTCTTCTTCTGTGTACGGTAGGTAAGCTTTTTCACGCTTAAGGAATTCGTAGGTTTCCCATCGAGAGACAAAGTTAAGCATTCGGCGGACTTCAGCAGCTCCAATACGACCTTGGCGATAGTGGTCAGCTGCTATCAGTTCTAACACTCGGCGTGATATCACTTCTGGTTGAAGATTCAGTTGATTGGCAATGTCGTCGGGAAGGACGATGGTAATTTGCATTGGCATTACCTTCTTGGACTTACTACTCATTTTGACCCAAAAATTTTGGAAGATTTATCTCAACTACCTTGCCCTAGTTAATCATGACATTTACAGAAGGTGTCATGTATGGGTTTCTCGTGGGAGCAAGGCGTTAGCTTAAATGTAGCATGCTACTTCTTGCTCTCACTTATTCCTTGTTCCTACATTATAGGTAATGTTTTAGCATCGAAGGGAGTAGCTAGAGAATTCTGCCATCAAGAACTCAAAAATAATGAGCTAGCAATTGTTCAGCTTCGGTTAGCTCTATTCCTTGCTTAGATGACAATATTGACAAAGTATGTAATAAAGAAGGTAGAAAAGGGCTTAATTACTTGCCACTTAGGAATGACAATGGGAATTTGACAGCTATGGAAGTGGAAGAAACTGGAGAAGTAATTCAGCTACCTTAAAAAATTCCTTACCCTCTACGTAGAAGGTAAAGATAAAACTTTATATAAAAATACGAATTTCTTCGCTAGGAGCTACCGAAAAAAGCTCAATAGACTGAGAATAGTTTTTTGAATTGAAAAAATGGAAATTATTGCGAATATTAATGAAGCAGCTACATTTGCAGCAGTAGGTGCTGTTGTGGGTGTGACGGTCTATCACAGTGTTGGGGGAGCGGGTTTAGCAATTGGCGGAACTGCTTATGGTGTTGGTTTAGTGGCGTTTGCCGGAACTGGTGCAGTGGTTGGTTTAGCTGCATATGGTGTGAAAAAATCGGTTTTTGGATAATTTGTAACTTTTTGGCAGAGAAAAATGATAAATGTTTTGGATGTTTACAATCTCGTTTGTAAAATAGCTGAAGATACGCGGCACAAACCTAAGCAATATTTGGATGAAGTTGTTATATATGACAAAAAAAATTGTAGGTGGAAACTAAAATTTCGTTCTACAAAAACACGTGGACGTTATCTAAAACTTTCATCAGAAAATGGGAACCACTTAAGAGCATCGGTAGATAGTTATAAATCGTACTTAAAAATGACTTCTGAAGAATGGGAAGTGCTTTACCGATTGGCTAATGGTGTAGAAGATGTTCGAGACCGTGCTCAACATATTTTAAACAGACTAATTGGACAAGAGTAGAGCGGAAAGCACGCTTCGCCTTGTGTCTATGTTCGGGAAGGAGTAAGAAAATGTTTGATAACCTTGTAAAATTAGTGAGCGATTATTCTGGATTAACCAATCAATTAAGAATAGCTGATTGGGCATAATTGAATAGAGTTAACTCATTTGATATGGGTTGTAAAAATTATCAACGCTGTTTGTATGATTTAGGGCTAGGCGGTAAGTATCATGAGCTTGAGTACAATGACGATGGTAGTCTAAAGTACCAATAGTTAAATGAATCTAGTAGTTTGCTACATGAGTAGTACTAAGTTTATTTCCAAGTAGTAAGTCTACTAACGGCGAAGCGCGAAGCTATCGTACTAAAGCCACAATCATTGGAATTGCCAATGGAGCGGCGGGAACTGTGAATGCTGTTATGCTTGCAGTATGGGGTAAGTAGTAGTCATAGGATAGCGATCGCGCTATACGCAGCACCTTTGGCTCTGCTTAGAGCCTGATAAAATTTCCTTTTTTGTCAATGAACTGACTTTTTTCTGAATATCCAGAAAAAATCTCTCGCTAGAGAAAAATAGATGGGAGAGCGAGAGCTTTCAAATGGCACATCGTTAAGCACTCCCGCCGTGTGTTTTCGTATTACATGAATAACTAAAAATATGCGCTGTGACCGTATATCCACTGACTCAGCACTAAAGGACCTCACCGAGTTACAGTTGCTAGCAATACTGCTTTACATAAAAATCATACTTATTTAAGTAACACTACTAAAACATTAACAGAATAAGGTATGTTAGCTTTTTTATGAAAATAATTATCTTCAAGTTGTATGATAGACAAATTAGTTAAGGGTGTAGCTAAAGAAGTAACCAAAGGTATCATCAAAGATATAAATAAAATCCCTAAAACTCTCGAAAAAGAAATTACAAATTCACTGCTCGGTCAAGCTATAACACAGGTAGAAGAACTTTTTATCAAAAAAATTATATTAATTATTACCAAGCTATTAGGTGTTGAACTTAAAAAAGCTAAGGATGTTGATAAAGCTTTAGCAGAAATAGATAAGATATCTGGTAGAGAATTTGAAGAATTTTTAGCTAAGGTATTCAAATTGCTTGGATACAAGGTGCTTTTAACTCAAGAAAAAGGCGATTTCGGGGCAGATTTAGTTGTTCAGAAAAATTCTGTAAAAACTGTAGTTCAAGCTAAAAGGTACAAAGGGAACGTTGGTGTTGATGCTGTTTATCAAGTGGTAGGTGCGCTGGGTTATTACAAAGCTGACAAATCAATGGTGATTACTAATAGCAAATTTACTACGGCTGCCCGTGAATTAGCAGCACCTAACAAGGTTCAGCTATGGGATAGAGATGACTTAAAGAGTTTATTGGAGAAAATGTAAATCTTTAATCCAATAAATTTCTACTCTACGCGCTATCTTCATTTTTTCTCTCTAAAGTGATATCTATTCCTAGCAATGGTACTGTAGATGTCCTCAAACAAGAAAATTACTTTCTCGAATTTCTATTTCACTGGTTATGACAGATTTTTTTAAATTTGCCCAACAAGCAATTCAATCTGCTACGGAAACAGCAGCTAAGGTAGGTGAAAATATCGGTAATGCGGCATCTCAGGCAGGGCAAGCCGTAGCCGGAACTGCTGTGGGCGTAGGTGGCGCAATTGGTAACGCGGCATCTCAAGCAGGACAAGCCGTAGCCGGAACTGCTGTGGGCGTAGGTGGCGCAATTGGTAACGCGGCATCTCAGGCAGGGCATACCGTAGCCGGAACTGCTGTGGGCGTAGGTGGCACAATTGGTAACGCGGCATCTCAGGCAAGGCAAGCCGTAGCCGGAACTGCTGTGGGCGTAGGTGGCGCAATTGGTGACGCGGCATCTCAGGCAAGGCAAGCCGTAGCCGGAACTGCTGTGGGCGTAGGTGGCGCAATTGGCAGGGCGCTCGCGCTTGAGTAGTGAGCGACGCCAAAGCGCCCGCTCCGGAAAAGTTTCCATAACGGGCTTGACAGGGCTGCTTGACTCAACATAACAAGCGTGATGTTATCTCAAGTCAAAAAAACGTGTGGACAAGGCGCAACCAAAGCAAAAACCCTCAGTGGCGAGTGCTGAGGGGTTTTGGGTTGCGTGCTCTGGGCGTTGCAATGCCCGATTATTAGGGGATGGGAGAGGGGAGAGGGGCGCTTGCTCCTCCGGTAGTCTACTTAGATGGTTCCGGCGGTAAACCAAGTGTGATGCAAAATTCCTCATAGTACTTTGCTTTAAGCAGATACCTGTTAGCTATTTCGAGCCAAGTTCTTGAAGTTCTTTTTCAGCTTTTTGACGGTACTCTTTATCATTGTTTAATTCCAATACTTTCTTAAAGTTTTCTACAACCTTGTCTTTACTGCCCTTCTTTCTGTAAGCAAGCCCTCGGTCAAAATGAGCTTTAGCATCGTTAGGGTTGAGTTTGATAGCTTGGTTATAATCATTAATTGCGCTGTCGTAGTCTCCCTTCTCTCTGTAAGAATTCCCTCGGTTATTGTAAATATGGACGTAGCTAGGTTTTAGTTTGATGGCTTGGCTATAATTATTAATTGCGCTGTCGTAGTCTTTCTTGCCATGGTAAGCATTCCCTCGGTTATTGTAAGCATCGGCGTAGTTAGGGTTTAATTTAAGGGCAACGTTGCAGTCAGCAAGAGCGAGATCGTACTCCCCCTTTTTATAGTAAGCATTTGCTCGATTACTGTAAGCGGTGGAGAAATTAGAGTCAAGTTTGATAGCTTGGTTATAGTCTTTAATAGCAAGGTTGTAGTTTTTTTGTTTTTCGTAAGCAGATCCTCGACTGTTGTAAACTTCGACCAAATTAGGGTCAAGTTTGATAGCTTGGTTATAGTCTTTAATAGCAAGAGCGAAGTCACTCTTCCTGTAGTAAGAATTCCCTCGGTTGTTGTAAGTTCCAGCAAAGCTAGGGTCAAGTTTGAGGGCAAGGTTGTAGTCTTTAATTGCGTTGTCATAGTCTCCCTTGCCGTAAAAAGCATTTCCTCGGCAGTTATAATTGGTGGCATCGTTAGGGTTTAATTTAAGGGCAACGTTGCAGTCAGCAATAGCGAGATCGTGCTCACCTTTCTTATAGTAGGTATTTGCTCGATTACTGTAAGCATTAGCGTAGTTAGAGTCAAGTTTGATAGCTTGGTTAAAGTCTTTAATGGCAAGGTTGTAGTTTCTTTTTTTTTCGTAAACAGCCCCTCGACTGTTGTAAGTTCCAGCAAAACTAGGGTCAAGTTTGATAGCTTGGTTATAGTCTTTAATTGCGTTGTCGTAGTCTCCCTTGGCGTAAAAAGCAATCCCTCGGCAGTTATAATTGGTGGCATCGTTGGGGTTTAATTCAAGGGCAACGTTGCAGTCAGCAATAGCGAGATCGTGCTCACCTTTTTTATAGTAGGCATTTGCTCGATTACTGTAAGCATTAGCGTAGCTAGAGTCAAGTTTGATAGCTTGGTTAAAGTCTTTAATGGCGAGAGCGTACTCACCCTTGTTCAAGTAAACATTTCCTCGTCCGTTGTAAGCATTACTGTCGTTAGGGTCAAGTTTGATAGCTTGGTTAAAGTCTTTAATGGCAAGAGTGTACTCACCCTTGTTTAAGTAGAAATTTCCTCGACTGTTGTAAACATTACTGTCGTTAAGGTCAAGTTTAATAGCTTGGTTATAGTCTTTAATGGCAAGAGCGTACTCACCCTTTCTGTAATAAGAATTACCTCGGTTGTTGTAAGCATTACTGTTGTTAGGATCAAGTTTGATAGCTTGGTTATAATCATCAATTGCGCTGTCGTAGTCTTTCTTGCCATGGTAAGCATTCCCTCGGTTATTGTAAGCATTGGCGTAGTTAGGGTTTAATTTAAGAGCAACGTTGCAGTCAGCAAGAGCGAGATCGTACTCCCCCTTTTTATAGTAAGTAGTTGCTCGATTACTGTAAGCTTCAGCAAAGGTAGGGTCAAGTTTGATAGCTTGGTTAAAGTCTTTAATAGCAAGGTTGTAGTTTCTTTGTTTTTCGTAAGCAGATCCTCGACTGTTGTAAGCGTTGGCGTAGTTAGAGTCAAATTTGAGGGCAAGGTTAAAGTCTTTAATGGCAAGAGCGTACTCACCCTTGTTTAAGTAGAAATTTCCTCGACTGTTGTAAGCATTACTGTCGTTAGGGTTAACTTTGATAGCTTGGTTAAAGTCTTTAATAGCAAGAGCGTACTCACCCTTATTTAAGTAGGAATTCCCACGGTTGTTGTAGACTAAGGTAAAATCGGGATCAAGTTTGATAGCTTGGTTATAATTATTAATTGCGCTGTCGTAGTCTTTCTTGCCATGGTAAGCATTCCCTCGGTTATTGTAAGCATCGGCGTAGTTAGGGTTTAATTTAAGGGCAACGTTGCAGTCAGCAAGAGCGAGATCGTACTCCCCCTTTTTATAGTAAGTATTTGCTCGATTACTGTAAGCTTCAGCAAAGGTAGGGTCAAATTTGATAACTTGATTAAAGTCTTTAATTGCTCCGTCGTAGTCTTTTTTCTGATAGTAAGCATCAGCACGGTGAAAGTAGACTACTATTTGATTTAATGCTGTGACGGGTTCTTTAACTTGTTCCAAAGCATCACTGAATCTGACGCTCGCTCCATCCCAATCACCTGTCTTGTAACGAGTTAATCCTACAGTAAAAAGGCTCAAGTAAAGCATTTCTTCTGAGAGGCGGGTTTGCAATTTAAAACTTTTTAGTTCGGATATAGATGCTATCCGCCCTAAAGGTCCTATCTCAGGTCGTTCTTCTTTTGAAATACGCAACACCTCAAAGTATGCGCTTAACTGTACCGCCCGATCTGTCTCCCCATAGTTACCCCAGATGACAATAGTTGCCTTGTGCTCTTTCCCTTCCTTAAGAGCAATCTTTGGTTCAGTGATAGCTTTGTTTAAACGTTGTATCTTGACATCGGGATATTTCTTAGTAACATTATCAAGCGCCTCAAAGATATTGTGAGTAACGCGGTAGTTTTTCTGTTCAGAGCCTAAACTTTCAAAATCAGCGAGGAGAACAATAATGTCTTTAGTTGGGAGATTATGCCATACATAACCCCCAATAGCTGTTAAGATAGGAATGGTAACCATGCCTGCAAGGGCTAAACGGCGTAATCTTCTATATTGTTTAGAGGGTTTGGCAGAAGTGACGCCTACTAAAATTGGATTTGATGTGAGTGGTTTCCAATACCAGTAGAGGTAGGCGCAAAGCAACCATAAAAAGATAATACAAACAGAGAGTAACTTTAGTTACAAGTTCAGTATCGCCTAGTGATATAAAAAATCCTACTAAACCAGCACTCAATACCAATACCACAGCAGTACTAATACCTAGTTTAGCTATGGATGATTGAGTAGTTATTTTATTGTTCTGAAATGAATTCTTGGAGTTAGGTCTGATTTTGATGAGTGGAATATTAGACGGGGAAATGTTATTTAAGTTAATATTATTCTGACCAAATTTAAAAGCATCTACATAGTTTCTTCCCGCAAAAAGGGCATCATAAAATCCTTTAGAGAAATGAATAGCTACATCATCTTGAATTGGCTGTGTCATCCCGATGACACAATCAATATGTTGGAAGATGGCTTCTGCCTGAATTTCGGAATAGCAAGCGTTGAGCAATACACACTCAACTTGCTCTTTAAATAACTCAAATAAATGCGAGAGCGATTCAGTACTTACTATTTGAAGCTCTCCCGAAGTATTCTCTAAAACTAAGCCATCAGTTCCAGTACCGTGACCAGAAAAATGCACAATAGAAGGTTTTTTCTCCAACATTGTACGACGTAAGTCATCAATACGAACTGCTTCTATTTGGATTAATTCAAACGCTTCTCTATTATCAGATAATTTTAACGCCTGCCGAATTTCTCTTACCTCCTCACTTAGGCGCAGTCTATTTGTATTTATAGGATTAGCTGATAAAATCAAAATCTTTTTCATAGAATTTTAATTTTGGAATTACTATTGGGTCAAAGTCATTACGCATAGCGATCGCATCAAAACCCAATAACAGAAACAGCTTTCTTCCGTTGTTCTGGTGTCACTTCAAGATACCGTTGCAACGTACCCAAGTCGTTATGTCCTGATATTTCTTGAATATGCCGCAACGGAACACCAGCGCTCGACATTTGAGTTAGGGCAGTACGCCTAAAACTATGGGTACTGACACCAGTTAAGCCAACGCGGTTACAGGCATCTTTGAGAATCTTGTCAGCTGCGAACCGGGTCAGATGTTCGGTTACGCCACGCATACCAGGGAATAATGCACCTGGTTTTGGTTGGTACTCAGTCAAGATTGCTGCTAACCCAGGCTGAATGTCCACAACGCGAGTTTTCAGTTTGCCTTTGGTGGTAGACTTTCTAAAAGTAATGGTTCCACCTTTTATATCAGTGGTTTGGAGTGCCAACGCTTCCGACACGCGGCAACCAGTAAATAAACAGATGCCAAACAAAGCACGATCTCTCGGGTTTGTAAAGCCCTCTGTAAAAAGTAGTCGTAATTCTTCGCTTGTCAAAATTGCCCCTTGCCCGTTGCCGTTGACCTTCATTTTTTGTTTCTAGATGAAATTACACGAAACCTGTATTTGGTGGAATACATGACTCAAACTACCATGCTTTCGTTCCCAAGCACTTCGCCATCGCGCCCAATAAACTGCCCTTATCACTCGCTATTGTCCCCGACCACGCAAAAACGCCCGTTTCAGCACTTTCCTATAAGTTAGGCTTATAATAGCAGTGACATCACCGATATCAGGTACAGTGCAATATTCTTAATCTGTAGTAAGACCCTTGTTCTTTTGTTCCAACACTGTGGTAACTTTGGTTGATTGAAAGCGAATTAGGTTTAGATGATTTCCGGTCTACCGATAGTTGGAAAAGCATATACAGCCATTCTGTCTGCACAAACGTATACACCATAGAACAGTTGCAAGTTCGGGCTTGAATGCAGAGTTGAGAAAGGGGAGAAGCAAAGCAAGCGGTGGTTTCAGGCAATTAAGTCAAATTGAAAACCTGTTACAAGTTTATGTTAGCATTAAAGAATAAACTTGTAACAAATATAAGCATTACTAACAAAGGTGGACAGGGCAAAAAAGCAGATTATAAAACTCTAGTTGTTCGGGTTCCAGAGCCGATTTATGATGAAGTGCGATCGCTAATAGATGCATTTCACGCCAAACCTGTTACAAGTATTAGTTCCAACAATGACTCTAAACCTGTAACAAGTATTAATCTTGAGGACGGCATTCTCGCACTGGGGTTAAAAAACCGTGCTTATATGAGCTTGAAAAGGAATCAGATAAATACAGTGCAGGGGCTAATTGAATTTAAGCATTGTTTAACAGAAGTAAAGGGGCTAGGAGAAAAAAGCGCTTCTGAAATTCGTCGCTTGATTGATGGACTGTTAGAGAAAAAACCACTGTGGGATACATCGCTAAATTGTGTTAAACATTAAACCTGTAACAGGTTTTGATTTGATATGCGATCGCTGCATCATCCAGCTTTTTTACTATTTGGCTGAGCTAATTATTAGCCCGTTTTTTTTAAGACACGATACTGTTTAAAGTTTGCTCCCAATCTACTACAAACAACCTTGGTTTCTCAAAACGTGATATATGCTTAACGTTGGTTGTTATAATCGTAACTTCATCAAAATTTGGCAATTGAAGAGTGGCTTGAGACGCAAGAATTACATCTATATCCAAACTATCTTTACTTGCTGTTGGTTTCCCTTGGTTTCGCACTTCTGCCCATAGTTCTGCTGCTTGTCGCATCGTTTCATTGGTCAATGGAATAAGGAATTGACTAAGTTTATCAAGGCGCTCAATACTTTTCTGTTTCTTTCCCCTAATCAGTTCACGCCTAAGTTCGTAGTCAACTATTTCTGGTACTCGTATAACAACGCCAGATTCTTGCAAGGAATGTAACCATGGTTTAACTCTCGGATCTCCTTTTGGGTGTGTCACTTCACTTAACGGGTGCGAATCCAGTAGTACGGCTTTTTTCATCTATTTTTCAACCAACCGATTCTGGTTAAGCCCTGCTTTGATCTCAGGAAGTACTGTTTCATCGTACCCAGAGTCATCAGATATCCATTCGTCAACAAGCTCTATAATCTTTTCCAAAGAATCATCTTCCTCCAAAGAGGACTTTTCTTCGTCTAATATCTGTTCAGACAAGGTTTTTAAAAGCTGAGCTTCTTTATCCTGCAAATTTATTCGTTGTCTAGCAACAACTGTATACTCCCTAACAGCTTTCAGCAATTTAGGAGGGTATGGCTGTCGTGAAGCAAACCCTTTATCAGCAAGTGCTCTTAAAATCCCTATACTTTTTTGCCTTTCATCAGCAAGTGCTCTTAAAATCTCTATATTTTCCATCGGAAGGTGAGCACTTCTTTGGATGTTTTCCCAATTGTCTTTCTCATCTTGTAATAATTTTTCTGCAATCAATACGTCAACTTTTGCCCTAACAGCTTGCAATTCCTGCAAAGAAAGGGCATTTAATTGCTGGTAAATCACGTCAAACTCTGATGTCTTGGGCATCACATCACAAGAAGTAAACTTCTCTTTTATGTTATCTCAAACCCATCAGTACAACCATTAGACAGATATATTATTCAGTTTTTGTGTAAGCACCAATACAGTGCGAGCGTAAATCAACTTAAATCATGCAACTTCACCACCAACAACCACATCACGAATCCGCAAACTTGGACCCCCACAACCTACAGCTAAACCATTTTGCCCGCCTTTGCCACAACCACCGGATTCATCCCAGTAAAAATCATCGCCGATCGCTTCAATATCTGCCAGAGTTTGGAAAACATTCCCTGAAAGCGTCACATCTTTCACAGGTTCAGCAATTTTACCATTTCTAATCATCCATGCTTCCCCCGCACTAAAGGTAAACATCTCTCCATTCGTCATCCCACCCAACCAGTTACGAGCGTAAACCCCTTCTTTTATCTCGCTAAATAAATCCTCTACAGGCGTCTTACCCCTTTCAATCCAGGTATTGGTCATCCGTACAATGGGAGGAAAGTGATAGTTGAGACACCGCGCATTACCTGTCGGTTCTTCATCTAATTTGCCTGCTGTTTCGCGAGAATGCAAGCGTCCTACCAATACTCCATCTTGAATCAGTTGTGTTGTGGTTGCTGGTGTGCCTTCATCGTCGTAAAAATAGCTACCGCGATGTCCGCTTGGCGCAGCACCATCAAAAATTTGCAACTCTTTTGAACCGAACCGCCGCCCAATGGTCATCACTTCTAGTAGATCTGGGTTTTCGTAAGCCATGTCTGCTTCTGAAAGATGCCCAAAGGCTTCATGGACAAACAACCCAGTGAGAATGGGGTCAATTACCACAGTGTAAGTATTGCCTTTAACTTCTGGTAAAGATAAGGCTGCAACTGCTCTTTGTGCTGCTAGTTTTACTTGCTCATCTAAATTCATGAAATCTTCAAAAGCTTTGCGCGAACCAGAGGTTTCCCTTCCTGTTTGCACTGTCTCGCCATTTCTGGCTGTTGCAGCAAAACGGATTTCCATATCTACCCAGGATTGCTCAATATAGGTTTTTTCACTGGTGGCAATGATGACTCTTTGAGTACTGTCTGCATAACGGACTGAGGTGGTGGTAATGCGTCGATCGAACCCTTTAAGCAAGTCTGTGTAGCGATCGCACAATTCTTTTTTCTGTTTTAGCGGAATTTGCCGAGGATTGGTTCCCGTTAGGGGTAGGCAGCATATATCTTGAACTATGTCAATAGGAGCTAATACAGTCTCCTCATCGCCAACGATTCTAGCCGCAGCAATGGCTTCTTCTATGCGATCGCGAATTGTTGAAAGCTGGTTAAAGCTGGTAAAACCCCATCCTCCTTTATAACAAGCACGAATTTGTCCGCCAACTGAAATGCCTTCGCTCAGAGTTTCTACTTTGTCTCCACGCAACATGATGTCAGTTCCTTCAGCTTCTTCAAGGCGAATCATCAAATAATCTACGCTAGATGAGTAGCGGGCGATGAGGTCAGCCAGCAAATTTTGAGCGTCAGCGAGTAAGGTCTGCATTTATGGAGAACAATAACCAACTTAATTTATTGTGCATCGATCCGGATCCGGTTGATTGAGAAATTTGTGGGAAATTCTTCATCTTGTGGGACGGGCGTCCTCGCCCGTCCTGTATTAATAGCGGGCTAGAAGCCCGCACCACAAGAAATTTTAGGAATAGCGGGCTAGAAGCCCGCACCACAAGAAATTTTAGGAAATTTGTTAATTTGGAAATCTCTAAGTGCATCAAAAGAAAAAAGCGCGATCGCGCTTTACAATAGTTGATTGCCCCATTTCTTACAGTCAGGGTAAGTGATGCTCTCAAGATTGCGAAAAAAGTTGCACGTAGCTTCAAAATTGAAGAAAGAAGTCCCAGTTGATGTAAAAAAAATACTTCCCTTGGTGGGAATCTTCTTTGTTCTGTGTCTCTTAGTTACCCTAAATCGTTACTATAGTTTTTACGCTTCTTTTGACCAAGGTATTTTTAACCAAGTTTTCTGGAATAATCTTCACGGGCGCTTCTTTCAAAGTTCCCTTTCCTCAAGTCTGTCAACGAATGTTGTTCATGCTGGAGAAGTTGCTACTGTTTATTATCATCGTCTAGGTCAACACTTTACCCCAGCGCTGTTACTTTGGCTACCCATATATGCTTTATTTCCCTCGGCTGCAACTTTAGTTGTTTTTCAAGTCATATTTATTACGCTTGCTGGTCTAGTATTGTACTTATTGGCGCGACATTATCTAGAACCACCTTTGGCAGGAATGATAACTGCTAGTTTCTATGGAGCTAATGCTGTTATCGGTCCCACTTTAAGTAACTTTCACGATATCAGTCAAATTCCATTGTTTGTCTTCGGATTGCTTCTAGCAATGGAAAAGCGCTGGTGGCGTTTATTTTGGGTACTCGCTGTTTTAATTTTGGCGGTTCGGGAAGATGCTGGGATCGGTTTGTTTGGCGTTGGTGTTTACATGATTTTGAGCAAACGCTTTCCCCGTGCTGGGCTTGCTGTATGTACTCTCAGTTTCAGTTATATTTTAGTTCTGACGAATGCAATCATGCCTCTGTTTTCCAAGGATATTTCTCAACGTTTTATGCTGGAACGGTTCGGGCAATATGCAGATGGTAATGAAGCTTCCACTCTAGAAATTATTGGGGGAATGATTAGTAACCCTTGGCGGTTATTAGTAGAATTGGTTACACCTATAGACCGTACTATCAAGTATTTACTGGGTCACTGGTTGCCTTTGGCATTTATCCCTTCTGTTGCTCCTGCTGCTTGGGCGATCGCAAGTTTTCCTCTGCTGAAACTCTTTTTAGGTCAAGGCGATACAGTCCTTGCGATTAACGTTCGCTATGCTTTAACTGTAGTTCCTGGGCTATTTTACGGGGCAATTCTTTGGTGGTCTCAACATCCAAAAGCATTTAAACCATCATTTCGCCGTTTCTGGATTGGCTGTATTTGTCTTTCTCTAGTGTTTTCTTTCACTTCAAGTAGTTCTGCTTTAAACAGAGCGTTTTATTTTTTACTACCAGATTCGTTTCAACCTTGGGTGTATGTATCTTTACCTCAACAATGGCAGCATGTGGCACAGATACGTCCATTATTGGCACAGATTCCACTATCTGCAAGCGTGTCTGCTACTACCTACCTCGTCCCTCATCTTTCCAGTCGCCGTGAAATTATCCGCTTACCTGCTTTAAAATTGCGAAATGATGAGCGTCAGGTGATACAAGTAGATTATGCGATCGCTGACCTTTGGCAGTTGCAACAGTATCAACCAGCATTTAAGGGCGATCGCGGTCTCCTGCAAGAACTTGTCGTGCTGATTGACCAACTCACTAGCAATCGGCAATATGGGATTATTGGTTTTAAAGATGGCGTTATTTTACTTAAGAGAGCCACTGCATCTGAGGCACAAGCAACAGAAGCTTGGTTATCTTTCCGCCAGAAATTAGGGAGTGAAGAGTAGGGGGTGGAGGAATACTGCAAGGGTTAATAAGATTTTTTACCGAGACAAGCAAGGGGTGCAGGGGAGGAAAGAATGGCTTAAACGACAAGTATTAGAGGGTAGGAGTAAGGGTAAGAAATTTTTATTTGCATTTCATGAAGGCTATTTAATATTTCAATGTTACTTCCACTACTTTTTGCAGGGAAATGCTACAACAAAAGAAAAATTAGTGTATACCGCAGCAGTAGCCAAATTTGGCTTTTGGGATCGATGTAAAAAGTTAGAGATGTCTAATAAGTAAGGTGTAGGAGATGAAAATACTAGTGCTGAGTTGGGAGTTTCCGCCTCGCATAGTTGGGGGAATTTCTCGTCACGTAGCAGAGTTATACCCGGAACTAGTAATGTTAGGACGTGAAATCCACTTAATTACACCGGAATTTGGAAATGCTCCGTTGTATGAGGAGGTGGAAGGAGTTCGAGTACATCGCATACCGATTGCACCCAGTCATGACTTTTTTCATTGGGTTGTTAATTTAAACCAGAGCATGGGGCATTACGGTGGTAAGCTCTTACTAGAAGAAGGTCCCTTCGATATCATCCATGCTCATGATTGGCTGGTTGGAGATGCGGCGATCGCTCTCAAGCATAACTTTAAAATTCCCCTCATCGCTACAATCCACGCTACCGAGTACGGACGTTATAACGGTATTCATACGGAAACTCAGGCTTATATTAGTGGTAAAGAAGAATTGCTAGCCTACAACGCTTGGCGAGTCATCGTTTGTACCGACTATATGCGGCGAGAGGTAGAACGAACTTTACACTGTCCTTGGAATAAAATTGACGTTATTTATAATGGTATTAGACCAGAAAAGAAAAAGCACCACCAAGATTTTCACGCTCTGGATTTCCGCCGACAATTTGCTGAAGAAGGTGAGAAAATTGTTTACTACGTAGGTCGCATGACTTATGAAAAAGGTGTATCCGTGCTTCTTAGTGCTGCTTCTAAAGTCCTGTGGGAAATGGGAGGATATGTTAAGTTTGTAATTATTGGTGGTGGCAATACAGATCATCTTAAAAAGCAAGCTTGGGATATGGGGATTTGGCATAAATGCTATTTCACTGGCTTTATCTCTGATGATTATTTAGATAAATTCCAAACTGTTGCTGATTGTGCTGTTTTCCCAAGTCTCTACGAACCCTTTGGAATTGTGGCTCTAGAAAGTTTTGCCTCTCGCGTTCCAGTTGTTGTTTCCGATACAGGTGGTTTTCCAGAAGTGGTGCAACATACCAAAACAGGGATTGTGACTTATACCAACGACCCAGATTCCTTGGCTTGGGGAATTTTAGAAGTTTTAAAGAATCCGGGTTACCGCCAATGGTTGACTGATAATGCTTATGAAGACTTAGAGTGTCGTTTCTGTTGGGCTAAGTTAGCAAAACAAACAGAGGATGTTTACAAAAGAGTCTTGCAAGAGCGATCGCAAACAATCTGGCTGTGAATTCACTCAAAATCTAGAAACCCGGTAACTTCTGTGAAACCGGGATTCTTGGTAGCGGGGACTTTTAAGAGTATTTTCCCCCCTTTTGAAGGGGGGCTAGGGGGGATCGCGATCCCAACGGTGACTTTACAACCATCCTCTGAAATCAACAACAATTAATTTGTTTTGACAATGAGCGATCGTTCAATCGAAATCTGGCTAGTGGCAATAATCTATCTTATATCAGGAATTACCGAGCTAAGTTACACTATTTTTATATTAAAGGACTACGATCGCGAAAAGTTTCCCGAAAAATTCGGATTGATTTTTATGTATGATTTAGCATTGCTATAGTCTCTTGAATATAAAGTTCAAATTTAATAAATCTTTAAATTTTGAAATTATATAAATAAAGGAAATTTATCTCCTCATTTTTGCACTTGCTCATTAGCTTAAACAGGCAATGTCAAGATTAAAGGTTTAAATTTTGAGATAATTGAAAAAATCCAAGTAGTAGTGTGGGAAATGACAAACACAAGTATCAATGAAGTACCGAAAGACTTTCCTACAGTCAGAGATTGGAAAGAAGAATTAATCGAAAGTTTAAAACTATCCGAGCGTGCAGAAGCTTGGTTACCCCTATCCCCAAAGGAACGCGATCGCGTGACTGAGGCAAAGCAGAGCTTTCCTATGATGGTTCCTCAAGGTTATGCAGATCTGATAAATTGGCAAAACCCCGAAGATCCTCTGCGGTTGCTGCTGTTACCTTCGGAAGGTGAGAAGGATGAGTCTGGAAGCTTTGATACGAGTGGGGAAGAACTTTCCACAATTATACAAGGTTTGCAGCACAAGTACGACCAAACAGCCGTGTTAATTGTAACACAAGCTTGTGCGGGACATTGCCGGTACTGTTTTCGACGGCGATTGATGAGTCGCGATGTATTGACAAAAGAGACAATAGAAGATTTACAAGAAGCACTAGCTTATATCGCCGAACATCCAGAAATAGATAACGTGCTTCTCTCAGGTGGCGACCCCATGATTTCCAGCACTCGCCGCCTAGCCAATCTTTTAGGTGCGATCGCACGGATACCCCATATTTGGCAAATTCGTATCAGTACCAAACTTCCCGCTTTCTTACCCAATCGTTTCACTACCGATCCAGAACTACTAGATGTTTTGGATCGATATAAATCTCGATTTCAAATCATCATTCAATGTCATTTTGACCATCCCCGTGAAATCTCCACAACGACAATTTGCGCGTTAGAAAACCTACAAAAAGCTGGTTGTTTGCTAACTTCTCAAATTGCTTTGATGAAAGGTATTAACGACTCTCCAGAGACTTTAACTAAACTTTTTAAACAACTCCATCGTCATGGAGTGATTCCTCAATATATCTTTCATCCACGCCCCGTTAAGCATGCAACTCACTTTCAACTGCCAATTGTAGAAGGAATGCGCTTAATAGAAAAAGTTCGCCAACAGTGTAGTGGACCTGTCAAACGTTTTCGCTATATTTTGACTCATGAAAATGGCAAACTAGAACTCGTAGGTATTCTTCCTGGTTCGCCCATACAGTTAGTTGCTAAATTGCAGCAAGTGCGACGGGGATTAGATAACTCTGGAGTTATGCTATTGCCAATTGATGAGCAAACTTGTTGGCTTAATCAGTAATCAGTGACCAGTGACCAATGACCAGTGACAAATGACAAATGACCAATAACATAGGACTATTATTTGAGCTTGAGGCTGACATTATGTCAGACTTAACAGCAAAGGAACAAACGCACTATCACTGGCGAGAACCAGAAGAAGTGGAAGCTGTGGCGGAAAGTTTAACAGCTTTAGGTTACAAAGTAGATAAAATCGGTACTTTAAATAATTTGTTAGAAAGGTGGCGTTTTAATCGACTCCCAGATTTTGTTTGGAATCTTTCAGTCAGAACCCTTTCCCGCAATCGTACAGCTCTAGCACCAGCAATCTTAGAGCAACTAGGTATTCCTTACACTGGAGGTGATGCTACGGTTAAAAGTCTGACATTGAATAAAGATTTACTCAAACCCGTGTTGCAGTGGTGTGGAATTTTGACACCTCCTTGGTATCGATATGAAACAGGAGAGGATATACAATCTTTACCTCCTTGGTCAAGCTCTATTTTAAAACCTAGTTGTGAAGGTTATTCGTTGGGGTTACGAAAATTCGATAACCAAGAGGGATTGGCTGTACTCCGTCAACAAGTGGAGGAAATAGGTAAGTTATTTCACGCACCAGTACTGTGTGAAGAATTTATTGCAGGTCGCGAGATTACAGTAGGTATTGTTAGTAATTCTTCTCCTTTGTTATTTGGTGCAGTAGAAATAGTGAA
Organism: Scytonema hankhaensis NUACC26; assembly: GCF_045865695.1. NCBI lineage: Bacteria > Bacillati > Cyanobacteriota > Cyanophyceae > Nostocales > Scytonemataceae > Scytonema > Scytonema hankhaensis. Next base: position 74,782 of record NZ_BAACAP010000226.1, on the reverse strand, counting down.
TGCCACAGGTGAATCTTTGCAAGAGCAAGTTTTAGACTTGCAAGCTAAGCGTCAGGGAAAGTTTAAGAAGATTGGAGTCGATCTTGCCGATTCAAAGCTACAGGGGTTGCGAGATGTCACGTTGGAATTGATGAAGTTTTTTAGACCTCTAGATTATGCGACTTTTGATTTTCGTATAGCATCAGATGGACAAGCATATCTATTGGATATTAATGCAGATGCAACTTTGCATCCACAGCGTTCTTTTGCTCAAATTGCTCGTGCGGCTGGTCTATCTTATCAACAATTGATAGAGGTTATTTTGAAGACTTCTTTGGCAAGGTGGGAAAAGGTTGGTGTGGGAATTCAAAGTACATAAGTTAATTTGATTTGCATCTATTGAGAAGTAACTGGTATCTTGCCAATGTACCAGCGTATTAGGGATGTCCAAGAAATAAATTATCCATCTTGTGGGACGGGCGTCCTCGCCGGTCTTAATGTGAATGGCGGGCGAGGACGCCCGCACCACAAGAAAAAGTTGAAATATATGTGGCGGGCGAGGACGCCCGCACCACGAGAAAAAGTTGGAGATTTTTTACTTGGAAGTTCCTTAGATCCCCGACTTCTTTAATAAGTCGGGGATCTGACCACCGTCAATTGACAGCGCTCGATTATCAACCAGCGAACTTCGTTGAATATCCAGCATCAAAATGGTAGTACGTTCATCTTTATGGTTGAGAATAGCAATCTGACTGACCCAAGTTGGAAGCCCAGTATGATGAAAAGATTGAGGCACTTGCTGAATGCAAGTTTCAGGAATTGTCATGAGGTTTGGGGGAGTACCAACTAAAATACCGTACAGTTCTCCCTCCTTGCCTTGCATAATGATGAGAAAACGCCCAATTTGGTTACTGTCTTGTTGTTGGCTGTAAAGAGGATCGAGACTTTGATGAAGCTTAAGAATCATCACCGTGGATTGACCCAACTGAGCCAGCTTTGCTTCCCGAAGAGTATGGCTTAAATCAGGTGGACAGGCAATAACTTTAAAAACACTATCAATAGGTAAAGCTAAGAGATACGTAGAGATTTTAAAGGTAATGTACTTTCCTTCCGTTAAGGATTCCCCCATAAAAAACTTCCTCCTTTCTAGGAATAAACTAAATTTGCTCTCTGTCCCTTAAGAACTTGAGCCACTATTGAAAGTAACTGCTGTTCGGAGTAGGGCTTAGTTATGTAAGCAGTTGCACCAAGTTTCAGTGCTAGCTGACGATGCTTCAATGCAGTGCGAGAACTCAGAATCAGAATTGGAGTTTTGGCTAAATTCTCATTAGATATACAGTGAGCGAGAAACTCAAAACCGTTCATGTGCGGCATTTCAATGTCGCAGATAATCAAATCGATCTTGGTATGAGCCTTGAAATGCGCGAGCGCTTCATACCCATCACGAGCTGATAAGGTTTGATAACCTGCTTTTTGCAGGGTAAAAACCAGAGCCTGACGCAGAGTTATAGAATCATCAACAATCATCACCGTACATTTGCTATTTTCAAATTTAGGTGTTATGAATGGTTGTATGCGAGATGGCGCAAGTAATCCAGAACGTGCGGTTGGAGATTTTTGTTTCCAGGAATATTGGATGGTTTGCACTTGCTGATTGTGAACGTGTTGAAGTAAAGCCGCACCATTAATGACGAGCGTGAGGCGTCCATCAGCTAGAATTGTTCCACCGTAAACATATCCGGGACTAGACACTAATTTACTAAAGGGACGAATGACCAATTCCTGTTCCCAAATAATTCGATCGACTTCTAAAGCTAAAAGCTGTTCGTCACAACGAAGAATCAGTAACGGTAAAACAGTATCTCCCTCATTAAGTTGAGAGTCTGAGGTTATTTGTGCAGGCTGTCGGCTGGAATAGTCAAGAATTTCTGAAAGCCGATAAATGGGGATTAGTTCGCCTTGCTCTGATTGATTTGTACTAGAGGTAGTCGCTAAACGCAAAACCCTACCATGCTCGGAGTATTCTATTTGGTTGGATTTAGGTAATAGAATTTGGTTAATTGTATCAGCAGCCAACGCATAAACCTTTTTACCTGCTTGGCAAACTAAAAGTTTATTGATACTGATACTAAGAGGAATTTGTAGAGAGAAAGTTGTGCCTCTTTGCACTTCTGTGTGAACCGCAACTGTACCTTGAATGCCTTGAAGTTGTACCCGGACTACATCAAGCCCCACACCCCGTCCAGAAAGATCGTTAACCTTTTTAGTTGTAGAGAAACCTGGTTCAAAAAGCAGTTCAGCTAATTGAGATTCATTAAGATTGCTTGCTGCTTCAGCTGCGATCGTTCCTCTTTGGATTGCTTGTTGACGGATAGCATCAAAATTAAGCCCTTGACCATCATCCTGCACATCAACAATGAGTTGATTACCTTGATAATAAGCGCGAATTTCAATCTGACCTCGAGCAACTTTGCCACGTTGCTGCCGAATTTCAGGCGACTCAATTCCATGGTCGAACGCATTGCGAACCAAGTGTAAAAGCGGTTCATAAAGACGTTCTGCGATCGCTTTATCAATTAGCACTTCATCGCCTTTAATTATCAAAACAATGGGCTTTTTATGTAAGGTTTGTAGCTGTTGTAAAACCGGATACAATCGATTTAAAATACTTCCCAAGGGAAGCATTCTGGCATCCAAAAGAACATCACGGGAGTTAGTGAGCAATTTTTGCTGTTTCTTCAACAACTGTGTTGTTTTACGATTGAGTTGTTCTTGAGCGTCTATTTCCTGCTCTAAATAAGAGGCTTCTTCTAAAAGAGTTTGAATAAAGACATGAAATTTACTATAAGAATCTAGTTCTAGCGTATCAAAACCATCAGAGTTATTAGAAATTAAAGCATCATAAATAGAAATCAAAGGATTGCATTGCTGCGAGCCATTATGCAACAGCAAAGGATTTGCCCAATCCTGTAGATCGCTTAAGCATTGCTGTAACTGACGCAAACGGCTCAGTAACTTCCGTAAGGAATTTCGCATTTTGCCATCTTGTAAAAATTGATGGTTCTGGTTTGTTAATAGTTCTGCATTTAAGTAATTCAATTGTTCGAGATGATCGACATTAACTCGCACAATTTTGGGAACAGGTATTGTTGCTGCTTCCACTCCTAGAGGGATTGGTAGGGGAGCCGAGGAGTAGGGGCTTGGGGTCTCCTTTGGAGTTGGAGGCTGTGGAGGAGTAGAAGAGGAGAGTAGGGGAGTAGGGGATGTAAGGACTTCCTCCTCTTTTATCTCCGCAAACTTTTGTAAAGCGGCACTTGGAGAGCCAGCTATGGGGTCTGTGTTGGATATGATTTGAATATATGCTTGCTGAAAATCCTCTATTGCAAGGCGGGCAATAGAAGCAGTTTGTTCTGGATAATTATTGAGTGCAGCAATTGTCGCTCGAGCAATAGCTAAAAACCCAGAAAGTCCCAGAGCCTCTGCATATCCAAGAAATCGCTCTGTTTGGTTGTAAAGGATAGCAGCAATTTCTTCAAGCTGAGCATTTACAATTGCAGTTGCAGTCTTTTCTAACTCAGGAACAATATTGCCCTGTAAAACTATTTGAATACACTCAAAACTCATGTCTAAGAAAGGTTCTCGTTCATCTGGCAAAAAATGTCCCAGCTTTTCCTGTAAACGAGATAGCACAATTGATGAGCGTTCTTCTACCGTTTGAGTATCAACTACAGAACCACTGAGTTCTGCCATCAATGGATCGCGCAGGCACTCATAACCCTCAAAAAACAACGCTTTCATCTCCGGTTCTATAACCACATTCGGTTGGCAGATAGCTCGGAAAATATCTTCAAGCGCGTGAGCAATGTTTTTTATAGTTTCTAATTCAAGTGTTGCAGCAATGCTCTTCAAAGTATGTGTTGCCCGCATTAAAACGCGAACTTGTTCGAGGTTGCTTTCTTCTTGTTGCAAGTTCAGTAATGCTTGCTCCATCGTCTTCAGCAATTCCGGAGCTTCTAGAGAAAAGTGGTGATAAAGTTGAGCCTGGTAGTTAGGGTCACCAATCATAGATTTAATACTAATTGTTAGTAGTTAGTAGTTAGTAGTTATAGCGATTCTCATTTGAATGAAGTACAAATTTATCTGCGTTCGTCCGCGTGCATCTGCGGTTCCAAACTTTTTTATGTATTGCACCCAATTGAAAAGCGCTATAGTTGTTAATAGTTGGTAGTTAGTAGTTAGTAGTTAGTAGTTAGTTACCAGTTTTCTATTAACAATTAACTATGAATACCAATTTTCTGTGAAGCTGCACATTATTTTTACCCCTCCTAACCTCCCCGATACATTGGGGAGGAAAATAAATTTTTGGTTTCAGCTGTGGAAGCCTAGGAACATACATACCCAGTTGAGGCATACAAAGGGAAGGAAAATAAATTTTTGGTTTCCCCCCAATACATCGGGGGGATTAAGGGGGGTAAGGAGAGGTGGTGGTGGAGGTTCTTTCTATGCATCTTCATCTGAAAACGTATAACCATTAACCATTAGTCACAATCTGTTCGGTTAGAGAAGTACGAGCTACTTTAAATTGACTGGCACTGCGTTGCAAATCTTGTGCCATTGCTAGGAGTTCCTTAAAACAAGCAGAGAGTTTAATGGAATCGGCAGAAGTCTTGTTAGCGATCGCGGCTACATCAGTCATGGCTTGAGTAATTGATTGCGACTGTTGGTTTTGTACTTGAGTCGTTTGAGTAATGCGTTCTACCAGTTCGCTAATCTGGGTTGTTGCGCCAACAATCGCGTTCAACTGCTGTCTAACTTCTGTAACTAACTTTGTTCCTTCAACAACTTGCTGAATACCTGTATCCATTGCAGCAGCAACTTCAGCAGTACCTGCTTGAATTTCTTGTACTAGTTCCTCAATTTCAGCAGTCGCTTCTGCAGATTGCCCAGCCAGCGAACGAACTTCATCAGCCACCACTGCAAACCCTCGCCCGTGTTCCCCTGCTTTAGTAGCTTCGATCGCAGCATTCAGTGCCAATATTTGCGTTTGGGTAGTAAAACTACTGATTAAACTAACAACGCGAGAAACTTTTTGACCGGATTCACTTAAACGCCTGATACGTTTGCTTGTTTCTGCTACTGTTTCCCGAATTGCTGTGATACCGTCTACAGTCTTATTCATGGCAGTTTCACCCTCTTTCACAGTTTGATTTGTCTTTTGAACTGCCTCTTCAACTTGTCTTGCACTAGTTGCAACTGCTTCCGTAGAAGCCACCATTTCTTGAATTTGTGTAGCTGCTTGTGAGAGCGCTTGAAACTGTTGTTGTGCTTGATTGGCAAGTTCAACAATCGATGATTCACTGTTTTGTGAGGTACTTGCCACTGCTTGAGACGCTTGCTGTACTTGCGTCACTAACTTTCGTAAATTTTCCAAAGTGTTGTTGTAAGTATCAGCAATTTTGCCCACTTCATCACCCGCAACCGGAGCGCGAACAGTTAAATCGCCTTGAAGGGCTGGTTGTACGGCAGATAGCAGTTGTGCCACTTCTTGTTGCAATGCTTCATTGGCTTGCTTCTCTCTTTGGGCTGCTTCACTCAGTTGTTGAGACTGAATTTCTAGTTGCTCTAAGTATTCTGACTGCTGCAACACAATACCTAACTGTGTTGCTACTTGAATCAGTAAATTCACTTCACCTTCTTCCCAATGGCGAGGTGCATTATTTTGATAAGTTAACAGCAAGCCCCAGAGTTGTTGTTCGCCTTTAAACAGTGGCGCTGCAATGTAAGCTTTTGCCCCCCACTGCTCTAACGTTTCCCTTCCAAAAGTAAGGTCGGCGGATAGATTGATATTGTCGATCGCACTTGGCTCATTTTTCCGATAGCGACCACCAGAACTTTCTTGCAGAACGGGGTCAACAATCACTGCCATATCCGTTCCAGCTAGCTTGAGGTATCCACTACCGACATCTTCAACAATGAATTCGCCACTCCAGTCAGGGTTAAAGCGGTAAATGGCGACGCGATCGACATTCAGTAATTGCCGCAATTCCTGAGTAATGGAACGGAAAAGCGAGTCTGGGTTGAAATTTTTCTGCTGCAAGCGTTCAACAATGCGTTGCCCTATTTTGAAGATAAATTGAACGAAATTGGTTTCCCGCTCTGCTAGTTTAGCGAGCCGCTCGGACTGTTGCCCTACCTCTTCTAAGTATTTTACCTGCTTTAAGGCAATCCCGACTTGAATACCAACCTGAACCAGAGAACTCAATTCTCCTTTTTCCCACATACGTGCTCTGTCGTTTTGATATGCACCGAGCAAGCCCCAGAGTATGTCTCCTGCAAAGACTGGCACAATCATGTATGCTCTAGCTTCCATCTGTTCCAAAAGTTCAACATGACAAGAAGCATGCCCTGTGGTGTAAATATCATTGACGACAAGGGTGTCATTATCTTTATACCGACCACCTTGGGTTTCTTGTAAGAAAGTATCTTCTATAATAGGAATAATATCTAACAAACGATTCCAACCACTAGCGGTTGATTCCGCAATAAATTGCCCGCTCCAATTTGGATGAAACTGATACAGTGCGACTCGGCTACAATTGAGCATTTGTCTGGTTTCTTGAGTAGCAATCTTGAAAATTGTTTCGATGCGCTCCCCCGCTAGATTTTCCCTTCCCTGTCCCGATAGCCGGAAAATAGCTTCTAAATCCATTGTACGAGACAGACGAGTGGTGATACGAGCTAAAGCTTGTTCGCGTGCTGCTGATTTTGCAATTTGTTGGGAAGATTCTTCAATTTTCACCTGAGCTTCCATCTGCTGGACAGCCATACTTAGAGGTAAACTCAGTTGCATCATAAAATTAACTTCTAACTCTTGCCAAGTGCGAGTACCCGAGTTTTGATATGCAGCTAGCAATCCCCAAAGTCTACTATTGACAAAAAGCGGCACAATGACATAGGCGCGACATTGGTATTTCTCCAGCACTTCAAGGTAGCAAGGGGGATAGCCCATTGCGTAAATGTCATTGACTTGCGTAAATCGTTCTCCACGAGCATATTTACCTCCTTTGGTATCTTTTAAATAAGTATCTGGATTGGTTACTGTGACAGGAGAAAGATTTTTCACATTACAGTACGAGTACTCTGTCAATTTTTTTCTTAAATCATCATCGCGGTTTTGCTCATCTACTATTGATACCCAGCCTGCACTGACAGACTCGGCTATAAACTCTCCACTCCAATCTTCATTGAAGCGGTAAACACCTACGCGATCGCACTTCAAACAGCTACGAAGTTCTACTGTAGCAAGGCGGAAAAGGCTATCAAAATTCAGTGATTGATTAATTTTCTGAGTAATCCGAGCCACGAGTTGTTCTTGCTCTTTTGCTCGTTCCAGTAATGTTTGAAATTGAGCTGGTTGAAAACAAATCAAGAATTTCTGTGCGAGTTGAGACAGTGTAATAATTTCTGTTTCCTTCCAAACTCGCGGTTTGGAGCATTGTTGTACGGCTAACACTCCCCAAGCTTTACCATTGAGTTGTAGCGGTAAATTTAAGCTAGCTTTAATCTGAAATTGTCCCCATAGCTTTCTTTGATCTGGGGTTAACTCTGCCGTTTCAATGTTCTCAAAGCTAATAACAGATTGTTGTTCGTAGTCGGTAGCGCGATCGAATCCAAAAATGACTAATGGCATTGAGTCTCGCATTCCTGGCGTAAAGCCCCGTCCAACAGACTCTTTGACGACAAAACCTTCTTCTGCACTATCAAATTGGTAAATCACTACTCGATCGGCTGCTAGTAGAGAACGTATAGATGTAACTGTAGTTTTGTACAAGTCATCTATATCAGATGCTTGCTCCATTTGTCTCGCTGTCGCCGTAACTTGCTGTCTTAAATAGCTAAGGGTATTCTCTGAAACAAGCTCAGTCATCTCTGTATACATAGAGGTAGAATCGTTCAGTTCGATAGCTTTGTCTGTAGGAAAAGACGATAGTTCTTTGTTCTCAGTAGTCGTGGAAGGGATAGAAACTTTCCGCGTTCTGTTATTTGTTCTGCCATTGCCATTTTTAGTTGGATTTAGCTCTGATGTCATAATTATTCTGCAACTTTCAAAGTTTATAAATTCAGAAACAAAAATTGGATAAAGCAAAAACTTGATTTATCCTTGGAGAAAAAATTGAGCAATTGCTGTTGGATTCAAAACTGTTGAACTATTAGGAAGATATCCTATGACAAATGGAAGTAATTGTGGAGGAAGTGAACCGGGTTTTGCAGGTAACAATTTGTTGAGATCGTGTAGTTCAATTTCGTTTACTGATTTTACAACTAATCCAAAGTAATAGCTAGCAACTTGAAGAACAATAGCGATTGGCGGTTTGGACAGTGGGACTTGCTCAAATAAAGATGTACCACCAATTAATTGCTCCAAATCAACAAGCCACAGCATTTCGCCTCGCCAATTATAGACTCCCAAAATGCTACCTGGAGTCTCTGGAACACTTAAAATATCATCTAAATTGAGCCGTAGAATTTCTGTGATTTGTTCAAGAGGAATCAAACTTGTTCTGTATGTTCCAACAGGAAAGCTTAGTAAGCGCTGTCGATTGTCATTAGCAGTTACATGAAAAATTGATTTAGTTAAATTAGTGGTTTTTAAAACAGAATCTAGTGAAGGTAGCATTATAGGGGTTAGGGAGTAGGGAGTAGGGAGTAGGGAAGAGAGATTTTCACGCTCGGCGATGAAATTTTTTCATCAACACTATCTGAATAGTTCTATGATTCCCATAAATTTGTTTTTAGTAACAGAATTACAGAAAATTTTGTTAAATTTTTTGCTTGTCTCAAATTTTTGAGAGGATGTTTGAAAAGTTATGATTAATGTATTAAATATTTTTTACCCCACCCTAAACCTCCCCTTATAAAGGGGAGGGAACCGGATTTCTCTTGTTTTCCCCCTTTATAAGGGGGGATTAAGGGGGGTAAACCCAATTTGTGTGTACACCATAGCTTACTAAGGGGGGCGGAGGGGGGATCTAACTTGCTATAGTGGTATTTTAATAATGAACTCTGCACCCTCACCAAGAGTAGAATTAACTTCAATAGAGCCTCTGTGTCTTTCAACAATGATTTGATGGGCAATTGCTAACCCCAATCCCGTTCCTTTGCCAACAGGCTTTGTTGTGAAAGCATATTCAAAAAGCTTTTGCTGAATCTCTTTTGAAATACCGATTCCGTTATCTTTAATACGAACAACAGCATACAGGCGCTCTTCGCTTATGGTAGTTTGAATCCAAATTTGTGGATTTTTTGTGTTAGTCAAGCCCTGTTCCTGAGTGTGTTCTCTCAAAGCATCAATTGCATTTGCTAACAAATTCATAAATACTTGATTTAATTGCCCTGGAAAGCAATTTATTTTTGGTAAATCTCCATAATCCTTTACGACATCAATTTTGGGATATTTGTTATAAGCTTGTAGCCGATGTTTGAGGATTAATAGAGTACTTTCCAATCCATCATGTAAGTTGAAAGTAACCATAACCTCAGTATCATTTCGAGAAAAGTTTCTCAAGGATTCACTAATATCTTTAATTCGAGTTGTACAACTTTGAATTGATGTTAAAATATTGGGTAAATCTTCAACTATATATTCCAAATCAATTTCTTCTGCGTGGCTGAGAATCTCATTATCTGGTACTTTTTGTTGATAAAGTCGGATGTGTTGAACAAGTTCTCGAACATAAGTAGATACATAAATAGTATTAGCACTAATAGACCCAACAGGATTATTAATTTCATGAGCAACACCTGCAACTAACTGTCCCAACGTTGTCATTTTTTCTTTTTGGATTAATTGAAGTTGAGATTCTTGCAACTGTTGTAAAGTGAGTGTTAATTGTTGTGTTTTCTCTTCTAGTTGCTTGTTCAAATGTTTCAATTTGATATGAACATTAATTCTCGCTAGAACTTCTTCCTTTTGTAAAGGTTTAGTAATATAATCTACTGCCCCTAAATTAAGCCCCCTCACCTTATCTTCGATCTTAGATAGTGAAGTCATAAAAATGATTGGTATATCACGTGTTACTTCTGATGCTTTCAAACGGCAACAAAGTTCAAAACCATTCATTTTTGGTAGAACAACATCTAATAGAATTAAACTTGGCGAGATATTAACTAATTGTTCTAAAGCACTTTCACCACTATTAGCAATAACAACTTTAAAACCGACTTGTTGCAACATCGTCAACAAAGATGTTGTACTGGTTGGGCTATCATCAACAACAAGAATCATGTTTTCCTTTGATAAAATCATGGCTTGCTTATTAACTAAAACATATTGTTTTAAAAAGTTATTGAGAATAAAAAATAGTAGGTTATTTTTTCTAAATTTTAGTAGTAATAATAAAAATATAGATATCTATTGCTATAAGAGAGGTCTCGTATTTGATTTTTGAAATATACGTAGTAGGGTGGGCAATGCCTACCAATAGAGTTTTGGTGGGCATTACCAACCCTACAGCACTTAAAAATTTTCACAAATCATTTATGATTCTTATATCTAGAGTTTTTTCTTTATAGGAAAAACTCTAGATATATTAGAACTAAGACTGTTTTAATTGATTATTTAAGAGTCATTTTAAATTCTATACTAGCTATATTTCAAATTGTAAACAACAGTGAAATTACATAAATTAGAAAAAAGGCTTATTGATAAAGCGATCGGATGAACACCTACACTGGTAAAAGCAAAAAGTAATAAAAAAGTGGTTGAAAAAACTTTAAGCAAAATACATGAAGCGCTCATTAGCTGGAATTGCAGGAATTGTTACCATCGCCACTCTCATCAGCAAACTCTTTGGGTTACTGCGATCGACTTGTGTTGCAGCAGTTTTTGGAGTTGGTTCGGTTGCTGATGCATACAATTACGCCTATATTATCCCCGGCTTTTTGTTAGTTTTGCTTGGCGGTATCAATGGTCCTTTGCATAGTACTCTAGTAAGTGTTTTAGCAAAGCGAGAAAAATCAACGGCTGCACCTTTAGTAGAAACCATCGCTACCCTTGTTGGCTGCGTCTTATTTTTGGTCACAATTGGTTTGATTGTTTTTGCAGATTTTTTCATTCATTTAATCGCCCCTGGTTTGGAACCACAAGTTAGAACCCTAGCTGTACAGCAATTGCAGATAATGGCTCCCATTGCTCTTTTATCGGGGTTTATCGGTATTGGCTTTGGTACTCTGAATGCAGCACAACATTACTGGCTTCCTTCCATTAGTCCAATGCTCTCAAGTGTCACTGTCATCATTGGCTTGGGTTTTTTAGCCCTAAAACAGGGAACCCAAGCTAATACATCTGACTATTTCCTACTAGGAGGCTTGGTATTAGCAGGAGGAACCCTTGCTGGTGCTGTTTTGCAATGGCTAGTTCAAGCGATCGTGCAGTGGCGGGAGGGTATGGGGACACTACGCCTGCGCTTTGACTTTTATTCTCCTGGAGTGAAACAGGCGATCGCAGTCATGACTCCTGCCATTTTATCTTCCAGCATGACTCAAATTAACATTTACGTAGATTTATTCTTCGCTTCTTACATTCCCCATGCTGCAGCAGCGTTAAATTATGCTGGGCTACTTGCTCAAACTCCCAAAGGCATTCTTACCAGTGCCTTACTAGTACCATTTATAACCGTATTTTCTCAGTTAACAAAACCAGAAGATTGGTTTGCATTAAAGCTTCGGATTCGTCAAAGCATCATCATCACAGCCCTCACCATGTTACCTTTAGGAGCTTTGATGATAACTTTAGCTGTGCCAATTGTGAGAATAGTATACGAGCGCCAAGCATTTGACTCCAATGCATCCAAACTGGTTGCAACTCTTGTCATGGCTTATGGTTTGGGAGCGTTTACCAGTGTTGTTGTCAGCGTACTCGTGCGAGTTTTCTATGCTTTGGAGGATGGGCAAACACCTTGTCGCATAACTTTAATAAATATTGCACTGAATATAGTACTCGATTATTTTCTAGTTAAAGCCTTTGGCGCACCTGGTTTAGTTCTTGCTTCTATGGGAGTAAATTTAACAGCAACAATAATGTTACTGTGGTGCTTGCATCGCCGACTCAACGGTTTAGCTTTGCGAGAATGGAGTCTACCCGTACTCAGTTTGATTGGTATAAGCGGGATAGCAGGGTTTGCCTGTTGGCTTGTAAGTTGGGGTGTTGAAGTTCTTTGGGGCAGCGAAGGAATACTGAGACAATTGTTGCAATTAAGTCTTGCTAGTGGTATTGGATTAGGAGTTTTTGCAGCTTTAGTGAGTTTAATCAAACTATCAGAGGTTGAGTTGTTAGTGAATCGTTTGAGAAAGAAACGCAATAAATAGGTAGGTTGGGTTGAGGAACGAAACCCAACATTGAACCGCAACCCAACTCAATAACGAAACCCAACATTGAACCGCCACCTCAATATGGCAGGACTTACGCAACCTCAATGGCATATAGATCCCCCCAACCCCCCTTAAAAAAGGGGGCTTTGCGTAAGTCCTATATGGAACCAGTTAGCGCTCGAAATAGTCGTGCTACAAGTTGCTACGCATCTACTTTTAATTTAGATGGAAAACTTGAGAACCAACGCGATCGCAAGACTAAGACTGATTCAGCTAAAAAGATTAGCTGTAGCAATGTTAATGAGTGTTGCAGCTTTACTCCTCTTATGGTGTGCTTCTCCCTTACCCAAAATGCTCGCACAACCACAGGTAAAGATTTTTGAAAAAGTTTGGCAAACTGTAAACGAGAACTTTTACGACCCCAACTTTAATGGGGTGGACTGGAAGGCAATGCGGAAAAAGTATGAACCATCTGCAGCCAGTACCAAGTCTAGTCAAGAACTTGCTGTGGTTATCAATCAAATGCTTTCTGAGTTACAAACATCTCACACTCGTTTCTATACAAAAGATGAACCTGCTTATTACCAGCTTTTGGGTATTTTTCAAGCAGGAAATCCCGATTTTCAAAAGCAGTTAAGAAAGTTTTTTCCAAAAGGTAAAATTGAATATAGTGGTATTGGTGTGACTACTAAAGACATTAATGGTAAAACCTTTATTAGTACTATACTTGATGGTAGCCCTGCTGCTAAAGCTGGGTTAAAAGTAGGCGACCAATTGCTAAGTGTAAGCGATCGCCCTTACAAACCCATTGAATCTTTTGCTGGTAAGGCGGGTCAAAACGTTACATTGTTAATTCAAAGAACCAGTAATGCGAACAGTCGCCAAAAGATTACTGTAATTCCCACACTGCTAGACGCGACCACAATGTTTAAGTCAGCGCAGCAAGCAAGTACCCAAACGTTCGAGCGGAACGGTAAAAAAATTGGTTACGTCCACATCTGGTCAAATGCAGCCGATCCCGATCAAGAACAACTACGGGAAGACCTTATTTATGGTCGTCTGCGAGAAGCAGATGGTTTAGTCTTAGATTTACGAGATGGCTGGGGTGGAGGAGACATTAGCTATCTCAACATATTCACTGCAAAAGCCGGACCGAGTGTTACCAATATTGCTCGTGATGGGAAAAAATATACATTTATTCCTCAATGGAAAAAGCCTGCTGTCATGATAATCAATGAAGGCAGCAGAAGTAGTAAGGAAATTCTGGCATATGCATTTCAGCAACATAAAATAGGACCTGTTGTTGGTTCTAAAACAACGGGTGCAGTCGTTGCAGGTCGTCTTTTTCTAATGGATGATGGTAGTTTCCTCTATTTAGCTGTTTCCAATGTCTTTATTGATGAAAATCAAAGACTAGAAGGTAAAGGCGTCACACCAGATATTAGCGTTCCGTTTTCATTGGAATATGCAGAGGGCAAAGAGCCGCAAAAAGAGAGGGCTATAGAGGCCCTGATTGCTCGTATGTCTAATTAAATTCACTCAAGGTATGGAATCAGCCTTCTTTGCGGCACGCCAGCGCCTGGGTCACCCAGGAGATATTATCGAAATCCCCTCTGAATTTGGAGACAACTTGATTATCCACGTCAACTCTCAAAGCCCTTTTTCCTGAAAGTTCCTTTATTATTAGAATATGCTGAGGAAAAAAATCCTCATCATACAAAAATTTAACAGGTAAACCTATATGGACGTTTTGAAGATTAAAAAAAAGATTACTAGTGATTTACTAGAACTTAGTGGCTTATCCGAATTGAAAGGCAAAGAGGTAGAGATTACGATTTCTCTGGTAAACCAGGAAGCTACTCGAAATTCTTGCACAAAGCAAAATTTTATGAGATTTGCAGGAATTGCATCTGACATGACTGCTACTCTCGAAGACTTGGAGAAAGATATTGCTGCAAATAGACAACTCGATTTGCAGAGGCTTTTAGAACAGTGAAAAAAGCATTGTTAGACACTAATATTCTTTCGTATTTCCTTAGAGGTAAGATTGAGGTTGTTACTAAACTTAACGAATACAGTCAATTCTATGAATATCTTACATTTTCAATTCTAAGCTACTACGAAATTAAAAGTGGCTTATTGTATAAGGACGCAAAAAATCTTCTATCTAAATTTGAAGAGCTTGCTAATGAAAGCGAAATTCTTCCCTTGACAGTAAAGACTATGAACATTGCTAGCAAGATTTATGTAGAGTTGAGAACAAAAGGACTACTCATTCCTCCTATAGATATCTTGATTGCTGCTTCATCTATTGAATATGGCTATCTTCTTGTTACAGCCAACACCAAGCATTTTGAGAATATTTCAGATTTGACGTTAGAAAACTGGGCTGAATAGTTGGTTGGGGGTGGAATTATAGCTGTTTTCACTTGAATCAAGTACAGATTTATCCGCTACGGGCTGCTACAGGCTGCGGTTCCATAACTTTTTTATGTATTGTACCCAATTGAAAACCGCTATATTACTCCTAGTTAATCAATGAGTTGAGAAACGCAATCTTCTCCGAAAAAAGCAGTTAACTCCTCAATTAAGGCTTGAGGGATTGGAATACCTGTTTGCAGTCGTTCTAGGCGGGTGATTGCTTCTAATTCTCCAGGGTAGTAGATGGGTTGGTTGGGGTCAAGACGAGGAGTTTCTTTGAGAGAAGCGATCGCATCTTGCACCCGTTGCTCAAACTCTTTGCGATCTGTCCATGCTTCCACATCAAGCACCCAGAACAAATGTCCGGTACCGTTAGCACCATCATGAATTGCTTTATTTTTAAACATTGCTGCTGCAGTACCCAACAATGGACCGCACAATAAATCTGCCACAAATGCCAAACCAGAACCTTTGTAAGATGCTGGTATATTGACGGCTACTTGTTTGGGATTGTCCGTTGGTTCTCCTGTTTCCGTAAGTCCCCAACCCAAAGGTATCGGTAAACCTTGATATGCAAAGTGCTTAACTTTACCACCACTGACCGTCCCGGCTGCCATATCTAAAATCACAGGTTGCAATGTACCTGTAGGAATTCCCCAAGAAATCGGATTATTACCAAGCTTTGGCTTTGTTCCTCCATAAGGAGCTAAGTCTACAGCACTCGTATCGCTAGTTGCAAAGCCAATCGTACCTGCCTCTGCTGCCATGCAAGTATAATAACCCGCCATACCAAAGTGATTGCTATTACTCACTCCCACTACACCCATCCCAAACTGACGAGCAACTTCAATCGCTTTTTCCATGGCGACTTTGCCTGCATACTGTCCGGGACTGCGATCGCCATCAATCCGAATCATTGTAGGACGTACCGAATGAACGCGCAAATTTGGTTTTGGGTTAATCCGCCCACTTCGCAAATTTTTCACATAACCAAAAATTTGTTGCAAACCGTGGGAATCCATTCCACATAGATTTGCTTCCACCAGATGTGTTTTCACTGCTTCTGCAACTTCCGGTAACAGTTCGTAAGGAGAGAGAACTGCATCAAAAAAATTATGCAGGGATTTCACAGAGATTTTGTTGTAGCTTGACATGAGGTTGGTAAACATCTAATGTGCGGTAATTAACTTGCCATTCTGTAGTCGGATCTTCCACTGGGCATACGTAACGGAGTGTTTCTACCCGCCAACCAGGCATTCCATTATTATGGGGTGCGGAAAGTGTTTCCAAAATATGAGAAGAAACCTTCACTTCTACAGGTTTTGGCTCAGTTCCCCATACACTTGCTACCACCAAAGCCTTTTCACCAAAAACCTGTAATTGCAAACGTAAAGGAACTTGGTTGTTGTTCCTCACAATTAAATTTTTATAACCATAAGCCACCGTCGCATCCTGACCCAAAGTAAAAAAACGAGTATCTCCATGAGCATCAATTGAGTGATTGTGACGTTCTAGAATTTCACAGTTTGCCCATAGTAAAGCCTGAAATAAGGTCGTAGAAATTTGACACAATCCACCTCCAACATCAGTCATCAAACGATTACCCACCAAAGTAGGACCTTCACGGAAACCATTGGTAAGAGTTGGACGAGGTACGCGGTTCCAAAAGTCAAAAATCTGCTCCGGTTTCAAAATTAATCCATCAATACCCTTTGCCGCTAGTTGCATGTTCCAAAGGCGGTTTTCGTTAACTTGGGGAGAACCAGAACGTTGTTTAATTGCAGTATTAATTTCACTCCATTGATAGCAATAATCAGAAGATTGCTCTGAGTCTTGTTCTCGAGGGTAGTAAAACACATAACCCCGCCATAACGATTGAGCATCTTTGATTTTTTGGCGAATCAACGCTTTCAAACTTGGGGATAGCAGGTTCATTTTGTTGTTAAACTAATGGCATTATGAGAATCTATCAGTTAAGTATCACATTTTACCTAACCTTTGACAGATTTATCTTAAAGTCATACCATTAAATGCTTACAAATCATCAACATTCATTGATGAGAGAATTTCCTGCAACTTAGTAACTAGTAGCGGCAAATCGTGAGTCACAATATCCCAAATAATGTCAAGATTAACATCAAAGTAGGCATGGCTCAGCCGATCTCTAGTTCCGGCAATTTGTCGTCAAGGAATATCAGGTATGCTGTCTTTAGTTACCTGAGAAACATTTTTGGCTGCTTCACCCAAAATCTCAATCAGCCGCACAACCGCCAGTGCCAGCATAGTATCGGTATCCAAGTCAGCGCGAGTACGTCCTTGAGTGAATGCAATTGCCTGATTTGCTGCATCTAGTATATGGCGCAAACGTACCTCATCAGTTTTTAACATACTGCACTTTGGCTTCTGCTAGTACTCGATCTCGGAAGTAACAGCTGATATCTTGGGGAGTGTTAAGGTCAACTTTTCGCCCTAACAGCACGGAGAGTTCATCCTGGATGTTAATGAAGGCAAAACCTGGGGTGTATCCGGGTTCAAACTCAACTAAAATGTCAACGTCACTATCAGGGCGGAAATCATCCCGTAGGATGGAACCAAAGAGGGAAAGCTTGCGGATGTGGTAACGCTGGCAGATTTCCGCAATCTGGTCATTGGGAATTTCAATAGGTAATTGAGTAGTTATTCCTGTCATGTTGATTCTGGGTTGTTAGAGGGTATTGTAATTATTTTCAGTTCTTGTGCCATGCCCAAATTATAAAATTATAATTACACCAACAATTTCTGTTTCCGCAAACTTTGAATAGTAGAAATCGCATATTGTGCCACTCTATCAATTTCTTCAGTAGTATTGAATCTTCCTATCCCAAATCGCACTGAGGCATACGCTAACTGTTCTGAATGCCCTAGTGCTGTTAGAACATGAGAAGGCGCAGTCGTTGTTGAAGAACAAGCCGAACCAGAAGACACTGCCATTACAGGTTGCAATCCTAATTGCAATGCAGCACCATCTACTCCTTCAACACTAATGTTTAAGTTTCCTGGTAATCTCTTTGTAAGATGCCCATTAAGATGAATTCCTTCTATCTGAGAAAGCTGTTCCCATAATCTTTGTCGGAGTTGGATCGGGCGTTCCGTTTCTGTGACTTGCTCTTGTAAAGCTATCTCTACTGCTTTACCAAAACCCACAATTTGCGGCGTGTATAAAGTACCAGAACGCATTCCTCGTTCGTGACCGCCCCCGTGTTGTTGCGCTGCAAGTTGTACTCTGGGATTTTTTCGGCGAACGTATAACGCACCGATACCTTTTGGTCCGTATACTTTATGTGCTGTCAGCGACATCAGGTCAATTTTCATTGCTTGCACGTCCAAAGGAACTTTACCAATTGCTTGTGCTGCATCGGAATGGAACAGGATATTGCGATCGCGACACATTGCACCAATTTCTGCCAATGGCTGCAACACACCAATTTCGTTATTAGCAGCCATCACTGATACAAGAATTGTGTCAGAACGGAAAGCTTGATTTAACAGAGTTAAATCAATTAGTCCATCCTTTTGAACGGGAAGGATTGTAATTTCAAAACCCAAAGTTTTCAAATACTTACAAGGATCTAGGACAGCGCTATGCTCTGTTGCTAAGGTGATGATATGCTGTCCTTTCTGGAAATAGGCTTCTGCAACACCTTTGATCGCTAAGTTGTTTGCTTCTGTTGCACCACTGGTAAAGATAATTTCCTCTGGTGTGGCGTTGATGGCTGTCGCCAAAATTTCCCTGGCTTGTTTAACAGCAGCCTCTGCTTCCCATCCATAAACATGACTGATGCTAGAAGGGTTACCAAAGTGTTCTGTAAAGTAAGGTATCATTGCTGCTAATACCCGTTCGTCAACAGGTGTAGTAGCATGGCAATCTAAGTAGATAGGACGGGTGGACATAGTTGTTCAATCTATAAAATAAAGATTTTACAACGATGTTATCCTTCGGCTAGGGACATTCAGTAAGAAAAAGTCTAAAACCATTCCAAAAAAGAACAGTTGTTAGCCATTTACAGTATAACTATGAACGGAAGGCGGAGCCTTAAAAAAGGCATTCCCAGGCGGAGCCTGGGAACGAGAAACGAGAACAAATCCTGGGAACGAGAAACGAGAACAAATCCTGGGAATGAGAATAGGTCGAAGGGTAAAAAATTTTGAGCGACCCGAACTAATCAGTACAATTTACAATTTCGTAAAATTCATGGTCTCAGTTCGCAAGCCTCTCATATACTCGCCGAGTGATTGCGCTCCTTTCTCAACTAGTAATTTCACTGCTTGTGTACCAATAACTGCAATATCAACTCGCCCTTTTAGATATTCGATATCTTCCTTGGTTTGAATTCCAAAACCAACTCCTATTGGTAAACTGGTCGCTTCTCTAACTCGCTGTATGTAACTGTCAAAATCTTCAGAGAAGTTAGTGCGATCGCCTGTTACTCCCGCACGCGCAACACAATAAACCATTCCGCTTGCCATTCCTGCAATTTGTTGAATCCGCGAATAACGTGTTTTAGGTGTTAATAGAAAAATAGCAGCGATATCATTGTTTTTACAAATCTCTACATATTCAGTAGCTTCTTCTGGAGGCAAATCTGGTATAATTACTCCAGCAATACCAATCTTGGATGCTGACTTAATAAACTTCTTGACTCCATACTTGAACAAAATATTGTAGTAGGTAGTAATTAAAAACAAAGTCCGAGAATGTTTTTTTGTTATTTCTCTGGCAAATTGAAAACACTCGTTGACTGTTGCTCCATTTGCCACAGCTTCTTGATTTGCCTTAATCAAAACAAGTCCATCTGCTATGGGTTCTGAAAAAGGAAATTGTAATTCGATCAGTTCAACACCTGCATTCACTAGTGAATTGATGGCAACTCTATTGCTATCAAAGGAAGGATAGCCAAGAACGACATGAGACATTAACAATAGGTCTTTTTGCCGCCGAGTTTCAACAATACGTTTCTCTAAAGTTGTGGTGACATTAGTAGTAAGTGATAGTGTTTTCATGAATCATTTCCTCTTTCAATCGTGTGATTTTCCGCGATTAACTTAATTGCTCAATTTTGTTGCTTAAGAATTCTTTCCAGGCGCGATCGCCAAAAGCATTTGCTAGAGTGAAAATATCTTTATCTCCACGTCCTGACAGGTTAACAACAATAGAATCTTCCGGAGGAAGCCGGGGTGCGTCCTTAAATGCTTGGACGAAAGCATGAGTAGATTCTAAAGATGGAATAAGACCTTCTTTAGTGAGACAAAGTTTCAGAGTATCTAAAACTTCTTGATCTGTTGCAGTACTGACTTGAATCCGACCGAGTTCTAACAAATGTGCTAGCACGGGCGATACACCAACATAGTCTAAACCCGCAGCAATGGAATGGGTTTCTTGCATTTGTCCATCATTATTTTGCAAGAAATAAGTTTTATACCCCTGTACCACACCAACTGTTGCGTCTTTTGAAGCAAGACGTGCTGCGTGCTTGTGAGAATTCAACCCGCTACCACCTGCTTCTACACCAATTAACTGAACGTTTTTGTCATCAAGAAACCCACTAAAAATCCCAATAGCATTAGAACCTCCACCAACACA
This sequence comes from Scytonema hankhaensis NUACC26, assembly GCF_045865695.1. Taxonomy (NCBI): domain Bacteria; kingdom Bacillati; phylum Cyanobacteriota; class Cyanophyceae; order Nostocales; family Scytonemataceae; genus Scytonema; species Scytonema hankhaensis. The sequence continues at coordinate 54,393 of NZ_BAACAP010000226.1, read as the reverse complement.
AGCATAGACAGCAGAAGGTAATTTTCCTGTTTGTTGTGAAATTTGTTGCCGTGCTTCCACCCCTATGACGGACTGAAACCAAGACACCATTTCTGGATATGGATGAGGTCCGCAGGCTGTGCCAAATATGTAATAGGTGGAATCCATAAAAGTAGACCAATCTCGCAACGCCTCATTAATGGCATCTTTGTAAGTTTGGCTTCCTGTAGATACCGGGACAACTTCAGCCCCAAGTCTTTGCATCCAGAAAACGTTAGGATATTGACGTTTAACATCTATAGCCCCCATGTATATTGTGCATTCCAATCCAAATTTTGCCGCAACAGTTGCCGTTGCTACTCCGTGCTGACCCGCACTTGTTTCGGCAATAACTCTTGTTTTTCCCATTCTTTTAGCAAGTAAAGCTTGTCCTAAAACATTGTTTAATTTATGTGCTCCTGTATGATTTAAATCTTCTCGTTTAATAAAAATCTTTGCTCCACCAAAATATTTTGTTAAATTTTCTGCAAAAGTCAGAGGTGTAGGACGGCAAGAGTAATTGGATAACAAAAATGTAAATTCTTGCCAGAACTTAGGGTCTGCACGTGCAGCTTTGTATACTTCAATTAGATCTTCAAAGGTTTCATGCAAAATTTCGGGAATGAACCTGCCTCCAAATTCCCCATAGTAGCCATTATGGCTTAACAAATCGGGTGATGAGAATTCTGAATGAAAATACATCATTTCTAAACAGGGATTTTTATTTATAAATAGCAGAGAAGGTGGAACCCCTCTGTTACCTACGATATCTCTATACATAAAGTTTTACTTATAAACAGTAGAGAAGTTAGACCTCTTTGTTACTTACCATAAAAGAAAAAAAACTATATGTCCAATATTTAATTAGTTGGTAGATTATACTTTATAAATATAGCGTTTACAGGGTTCATACTGTATGGGGATCGGCGATCTCCGTTCGCTAATCACCGTTTACTAGTTTCGGTCATGGAACTTCGACACCTAAGATATTTCATTACTGTCGCAGAAGAACTGAATTTTACTCGCGCCGCCGATCGCCTTCACATTGCCCAACCACCCCTCAGCCAACAAATTGGCGATCTAGAAGCAGAATTGGGGGTTAAACTATTTGAGCGTAGCAAGCGCCCCCTCCGATTAACAAGTGCAGGACAAGAATTCTTAAAAGAAGCACGCTTAATTCTGTCTCATGTAGAACAAGCAACCCGACTTGCACAACGAGTCAGTCGGGGTGAAGTGGGGCGTTTAATTGTCGGATTCAACAGTTCTGCAACACAATGCGTTCTACCCGAAATCCTTACCCAATTTCGCGATCGCTTTCCCAACGTAGAACTTTTGTTACGCGAAATGGATTCTTACAATCAAATTCAAAGTCTTCTTGATAACCAAATCGATTGTGGTTTTCTACACTTACAAAATTTTGACCGCGACAATCTGAACTATAAATCCGTATTAAAAGAGCAAGTTATTGTAGCTTTGCCCATCACCCATCCTTTAGCAAAGGAGCATTTAGTTCCGTTAAATAAACTAGCAGGAGAGTCTTTTATTTTGCCAGTACATCATACCGGACAAGGTTTTTACAATCAGGTTATCAATCTTTGTCAGGTTGCTGGTTTTACTCCCAAAATCGTCCAAGAGGCTGTCTGGTTACAAACAGTTTTAGGCTTAGTCGCTAGTGGGGTAGGCGTTGCGATCGTTCCTGCTTCCATGCAGAACCTCCAGCGCAAAGGAGTCGTTTATAAAATGCTACAAGAAGAGACATTTGAAATAGAAATGGTGGTGGCGTGGAGAAAAGACGATCTCTCTCCAGTACTGCACGAATTCCTACATTTAGCTTCTCTCGTACAGAATTCTTGCAGTGTCCCATTACCTGTTTGAGTAAGTCGTTCCGAATAAAGCTAACTAGTCAAGATTGTCATCGGTCATTAGTCATTTGTCCTTTGTAAAGATTTTTGTGTGTTTATATGCCTTTACACAGTTCGGTTTGTTCTTATCATTGACTTAAATGCTCCATTAAAGATTTAATATCGCAGCGATCGCAAAACTATTTTATACAAGATCTACCTACAGACAGTAGAACCTTTCATCGGTACGTGCCAACACTAATGTTGGACAACAACATACATTAACTTCCCTATCATCGTATCTTTCTGATGATTGGGAACTTTCCTTATCCTTAGTTATCAAGTTTACCACTAATTTATCTGACTTTTGATAGATGTTAAATTTTGAAATATTATTTTTTGTAGAGTGGGTATTGCCTACCACCATTGAAATATCTTTCCAATCCTCACCCAATTCCCAATCGCCAGTCCCCAATCATAGAAAAAAGCCCTCTTGCCATTGACAAACAAGAGAGCCACGGTGTGGTGTGAGGAGCAAACTGAATGTTTGCTTCTAATAGTGTAGCAATTGACCATGAAGTTATGGCGATCGTTATCTAAAAAATATGCAAAAAGTCATGGAGGATTCAGAAAACAGCGAATAGCAAAGAAGAGGAGAAAAAGTAGGAAATTATAACTGGTTACTGGTCAGGTGGTCACTGTCAAAGCATTTTTTCCAAAAATTGTTTAGCGCGATCGCACTGAGGATTCCTGAAAAATTCACTAGGAGTAGCATCTTCGGCCAAGCATCCCCGATCGAGGAACAAAATCCGGTTAGCAACTTCCCTAGCAAAACCCATTTCATGAGTCACAATTGCCATAGTTATCCCCGTTTGTGCCAAACCTTTCATCACATCTAGAACATCTTTCACCATTTCCGGGTCTAAAGCAGAAGTTGGTTCGTCAAACAAAATCATCTCTGGCTCCATAGCTAGCGCACGAGCGATCGCAACGCGCTGTTTTTGTCCCCCCGAAAGTTTTGCAGGATAAACATCTGCCTTTTCAGCCAAACCCACTTTAGTAAGTAATTCTAACCCCTTAGTTCTTGCCTCCTGTTTGTCCATCCTCTTAACCTTAATTGGGGCATAAGTGACATTTTGCAGCACCGTCATGTGAGGAAAAAGATTAAAGTGTTGAAACACCATTACCAAGCGTTGGCGAATTTTGGCAATATTCGCCTTTGGCATAGTAATTTCATACTCGTTAAAGTAAACTCTGCCTCTAGTAGGGCGTTCTAACAAATTCAAGCAGCGCAAAAAAGTTGACTTACCCGAACCCGAAGGTCCCAGGATAGCAACCACTTCACCTTGAGAAATTTTAGTAGAAATATCTTTTAGTACGTCAAGTTTACCAAAGGATTTACACAAAAATTCAGTCCGAATAACAGCTTCACTCACTTCGTCTCAACCTCCTTTCAAGTGCTGATGCGCCAAAAGTTAAACCCATAACCAAAACATAGTAAATTAACCCGGCGCATAGTAAGGGTTCAAAGTAAATATACTTATTTGCACCAATAATTTGAGCACTGCGTAAGATTTCCACAACACCAATAGTTGACACCAAAGCAGAATCTTTCAGCAATCCTATAGTTTCATTAACCAAAGCAGGGAGAATGTTTTTCAAAGCTTGAGGTAAGATAACATCCCACATCATCAACCAGTAAGGAACCCCCATTGACATTGCTGCTTCACGCTGTCCCTTATCCACTGCTTGAATTCCACCTCGAATGGTTTCTGACATATAAGCCCCAGAGTTGAGGGTAAAAGTCAGCACTCCTGCTTGCAATGCTGGTATATCATAACCAGTCAACTGGGGTGTGGCGTAATAAACCAATGCTAGCTGTAACAGCAGTGGCGTACCTCTAAATATAGAGGTATAAGCGTTAGCAAACCAGCCGAGTGGTTCTATGCCAGAAATCTTAAACAAAGAGAGTACTGTTCCCCAAATTAAACCCAGGAATACAGATAATACAGTAAATAATAAAGTGATGGGTATGCCTTGAAAAATAAAGGGAAGATCTGGAGCAATTCTACGAAAGTCTAGATTTAGACCCTTTGAAGTTGCTGGTGTTGAAGACGAAGCTGCTTCTGTAGTTGTGTTTAGGGAAAACCACTTCTTTGCCAGTTTTTCCAATTCGCCTCTGTCCTTCATCTGTTGAAGAACTTTGTTAAAAGGTTCTACGAGGGTCGAACCTTTTGGGAAGGCAATAGCGGAACCTGTTTCCTCTACTGCTGAGGGAATAACATTAAACTGTAAATCTGGGTTAGCTCGAGCAAATCCTTTGGCAACAGTATCTTCAACAATTGCCGCATCAATTCGTTTTGATTTGATTTCCTGAATAGCTTCAGGGACTTTGTTGAGTTGCTTTAACTTTATATTAGGAACTTTCTGAGAAATTTTCTTAGCATTTTGCTCTTGGATTGTTCCAAGTTGAACGCCAACTGTTTTCCCAGATAAATCTTTTGGTTTGGTTAAATTACTCCCTTTAGGAGCAATAATGGTATCTTTGGCTTCGTAATAGATGATAGAAAAATCAACATTTTTTCGACGTTCTGGAGTAGGCGTCATTCCAGCCATGACAAAATCAGCCCGTTTTGCTTGAACGGCGGGAATCAAACCATTAAAATCTGACTCCATTACCCGCAGCTTAAACCCAAGTTCTTTGGCAATTGTGTTAGCAACGTCAATATCAAAGCCAACAATTTTCCTTTCACCACCTTTGGTATCGTAATATTCATAAGGGGGGTAATCAGGGGAAGTAATCATTGTTAACGTGTCTTTACCAACTGACGGGGCTGCATATAGAAAATTGCTGTGACTGATTGTGGTGGTAACTGCGATAAGCCGGGTACGGCTTGCGCCAAGGGCGATCGCGACTGCGAGTAACAGCGTCAATAGCAATACTTTACGTTTCTTTATTGACATATTGATAAAAAGATGCGGCTGATAAAGCAGCTAGTTTTTGCTTATTTGTATAAATGTAACTTTTGAATTAAGTAAGTCGGTATTAATAATCGTAATTAGTTTTACTAATAGTGTAAGGGAAGGTGAATGATAAACTCTGCACCTTTACCGGGGGAAGAAATGCACTTGAGTACCCCGCCATGTTTCTCAGTAATAATTTGATAACTTATTGACAATCCTAACCCAGTTCCCTTCCCCTCTGGTTTAGTGGTAAAGAAAGCATCAAACAGTCGTTGTTGCACGGGCTCTGTCATCCCAAGTCCCTTATCAGCAATGCGAACGATCGCATCACTGTTGTGTGCTATAGTGCGGATGCGAATTGTCGGACAATGGGTACGCTCGGTTATTGCCATGCCCCATGCCCCATCTCCTATTCCCTCATCTAGTGCATCAATCGCATTTGCCAACAAATTCATAAACACCTGATTGAGCTGACCGGAATAGCACTCCACTAGTGGTAAATCACTATACTCTTTGATGACCTCAATAGCAGCCCGACTAGAACTAGCTTTCAAGCGATGCTGCAAAATCATCAAAGTTGTTTCCAATCCCTCATGAATATCAACCATCTTTTTATCATCTCCATCCGCCCGTGAGAAGTTACGTAGAGACTGCATGATATCGCGAATGCGATTGGTTCCCAGTTTCATCGAAGAAATCATTTTGGGCAAATCTGACAGCAGGTACTCTAAGTCAATTGCCTCAATTTCCTCTGCAATTTCTACAGGTGGATCGGGCAAATACTTTTGGTAAAGATGCAACAGATGAATGAAGTCCTCAACATACTGGTTGGCGTGGGATAAATTGCCAGCGATGAAGCTTACAGGATTATTAACTTCATGGGCGATTCCAGCAACTAGTTGTCCCAAAGAAGAAATCTTTTCAGTCTGCACCAGTTGTGCTTGGGTAGAGTAAAGTTTTTGCAAAGATTGTTGTAACTGCTGGGACTTTTCCTGTTCGCGGGTATAGAGACGGGCGTTTTCTATGGCAATGGCAGCTTGATTCGTCAGTAGCTTCAAAAGTTCCAGACGCTCGCTCGTGAATGCTTCAGTTGCGAGGTTATTTTCCAGGTAGAAAATGCCAATTAATTTGCCTTGGTAAGAGATGGGAGTACACAGAACTGATTGAGGTTGATAACGCAGGATGTAAGAGTCATTTGGGAAGAGATCTTTACTCGTTTTGTTATTTAGAATCAAGGGTTGCTGAGTTCTAGCAACGTAGTTGATTACCGACTTTGGAATCTCTTCGCTTGTTTCCATTAAGATTGATTGTAGGACAACAGAGGAATGTTCTCTTGTGGCGATCGCTTCAATGAACAGTTGATTGTCTTTTACCAAAATCAAGCAACCTTTTTGGGCACCAACATTTTGTAGAATTATGTTTAGTAATTTAACAAGCAGGTCATTTAAGATAATTTCGCTGCTAATGGCAACAGATGCTTTCATCACTGTAGCCAGATCCAAAATTTGACTGCTGCTGGTTGTGGTTGAGGTTGTTTTAGTTGTATGTGTGGTAATGTTTCTGGTTATATCTGTTGCAGTTGTAAGGCTGTAGCTACGGATTATCGAGTTAGGATAGCGCTCATCTAAGTCTGTTACCTTCGCAATAGCTCCCCAATTGATATAGCCATAGTAAGCTTCAGTCATGTAAGTTTTGGCAATATTTGTTTTGTCGAGCGCTAAGTAAAACTCTGCTGCGAGTTCATTAGCTAGGGCTTGTTCTTGGATGTAACCATTTTCTTTTGCAAGGGCGATCGCACTGTCATACAAATCCATTACTCGAACTTTTTTCCCTAAAATTCGTGCTTTTTCTGCCTCTACTAGCTCATACTTATGTTGATAGTTTGACGGAGCATGATACGCCCATTGCCTCATTTTCTTCTGATTAACTGCCACTTGTTTCAGGTATAGCTTCTGCTCAAAGAGCGGGGCATTATTAAACTCGGCTAGAAGTGCTAGTGAATAGTAGAAGTTGCTGACAGAGTACATGAGAAAACTCGAACTACTTGCTTGGTATTTTTCTGTGGAGCGAGCATTTTTAATAGTTTCTTTATAATTTTTAAATAAATAATTAATAAAAGTCTTGCTAACAGACAACGCGCCTAACCAAGCAGGATTACCTCTAAAACAAGATATCATTTCCACTTCATGAAAAGCTTCACCAATTAAAGCGTATTTGTCTAAAGACTGTCCTTTTAAATTTAAAATAGTTTGTCTAAGAACACTTATAGATAAAGCAACTACTTCTAGCTTTAAATTCTGAAGTAGCTGAATATAGTTCACTAGTTTCTGCTCAACTAATTCCAGATTCTGTCCACTCCAAAACAAATTATAAATTAATGTCCAAACATTATAACTAGTATGTTCTATATCTCCAGTTTCTAACCCACTATGTATTGCCTCTTGTAGAGGTGCAATTGTTTCTTTAACAGGCTCTTTAAAGTGGCGGATGAAAGCATTGAACACAAAATAAACTTTACATTTGAGTGATTTAGAGTTTATATTGTTCAACAGCGCCAACCCCAATTTTCCAAAGCGATAGCCTGCTTCAATGTCTCCAAACTTGTCACATAGCATTCCACCATAAACAGTGTAGCCAAAAGCAGCAACGGCTGAGTTGCCATATTTAACCGATAACCTTACCATTGCCAGTATGATTAGTGGGAAAAGCAAAGAGCCTGCCTGAGCGGCAGCAGGAACAATAAGCATTAAGATTTGCATAGCCGCCAGTTTATAAGAAACGGTCATGGTTGGCAAAGCAGCTAAGTCTTCTATTCGTTTTCTAAATAAAGTTAATTTGGTCTCTACGACCGCTGCCAGTATATGTAACATTGTAGGTTTATTTGGCATTACCACACCAAGGGTTTTCAGAACTTGCACTCCAATATCCAAGGCTTCTTGCTGGCAATTTTGAGCGGTATAAGATTGAATTTGAATTTCATATACCCTGACCTTTTGTAGGATAGTATTAGCTTTTAGCAAAGCTATATTCGCTCGTGATTTTAAAGTCTCAAAATTACCGTTTAAATATAGCGGTTTTCAGTTGAGTCCAACACAGTCTGGTAAAATTTGAATAGAGTGTATTAATCAAATTTTTATGAAGGCTTACGACCAGGACTTGCGCCAAAAAATTATTGAGGCTTTTCGGAATCGAGAAGGTTCATATCGAAAGCTGGCAAAACGTTTTCATGTAAGTCTCAGTTTTATACAGACGTTACTAGGGCGCTATTTAGACACAGGAAGTATCGAACCATTACCACAGAAAAGTGGTAATCCACCTAAAATACAAGAGGAACATTATCCAATTTTACAAAAATTGGTAGAAGAGAATAACGATGCAACCTTAGAAGAATTATGCGAACAAATGGAGTTACAAGCTCAGATAAAAATTAGTCCATCAGGAATGAGTAAAACGTTACAAAAGCTTGAATTGACCCGAAAAAAAAACCTGACACGCAGCAGAGCAAGACACGGATAGAGTCAAAAAATTGAGACTCATTGTTTTGGGAAATTATCCGTACATTTGACTTGAACAATTTAGTTTTTGTTGATGAGTCTGGGGTAAATATAGCTATGACTAGACTCTATGCTAGGGCACTGAAAGGAAAAAGAGCACACGGTTCTCGTCCAGACAAGCGCGGTAAAAATGTAACTATCATTGGGGCGATCGCTACCCGTGGGATTGTTGGTGCAATGAGTTTTAAAGGTGGAAATGATAAAAATGCATTTGAAACCTATATTAACCAAGTTTTAGTACCTAATTTATGGTCAGGAGCTTGTGTAGTTATGGATAATTTTAGCTCTCATAAAGTTGTAGGTATCAAAGAAGCTATTGAATCTGTAGGTGCTCATTTAATTTATTTATTGCCCTATTCACCAGACTTTTCTCCAATAGAGAACTTTTGGTCAAAAGTTAAAGAATTTTTACGTTCACAAGAAACAAGAACTTATTACGATTTAGATAAAGCTATTACAGATGCTTTAGAAACTATCAATTTAAGTGACATTCTTGGTTGGTTCAAACATTGTGGCTATTGTACTGCATCTAACTGAAAACCGCTATATTCTGTTTCTGCTATCTCTATATATAAATTTAGTGTTAATTCATACTGACTCAACCAATTATCTGCTGCTAGAAGTTCCAACCCCACATTTAAATACTTAACAGCAGCGTCATAAGCAGTAGATACTTTGGCTTTCTTACCAGCGATCAGATTAAGTTTTGCTAGCTCGTCTTTTTCGGATTGGTTTGTAAGCAAGTCCACACCAACATTGAGCTGGTTGACAATATCTAAGACATTTTCTGTCAGTACTTCAGGTAATGTCTGTTTTAGAAGTAGCTGACCTATTTTTAGGTGAGTTTCCTGCTTTTTTGAAGAGGGAATTAGGGAGTACGCCGCTTGCTGCACGCGATCGTGCAAAAACTTATAACCCACTCCAGAGATTTTGGATTGTGAACCCCACCCTATAGCGGATAAACGTAGATAATTTTCCGTTTTATCTGCGTCCATCTGCGTCCATCTGCGGTTTTTAATTAATTCTTCTTCATCAAAAACTAAAGGAATTTTATAAGCTTCACTTAAAGGTAAAATTAACCCGGCTTGTAAGGCTGAATAAAGTTCGTTAGCTGTGACTGAGGGCGAGCGTTCATTTACAGTTGACAGCACATCTAAGGTAAATTTATCCCCTATACAAGCAGCTAATTTCAAAACCTCTTGAGTGGCTGATGGTAGCTTTTCAATTCGACTGGCTACCAGTTCCACCACACTTTTATCTGCGATCCCAACAGCTTGTATCTCTTCAAGACTCCATTGCCATCTCCCTTGACTTCTTTATTAAAGGGGGATTTGAGGGTATTAAAGTTAAATAATAAGAGATTTTCTTGATAAAGTACCTGGAGTAATTGTGTTAAAAAAAATGGATTTTCACCTGTTTTATTATAAATTAATTCAGCTAGAGATTGTATGCGATCGCTATCATTTAATATATCAGAAACAAGCTGATTAACATCGGTTAAATTTAAGGGTTGAAGGACTATATTACGAACAATAGTGCCAGTCTTCTCAAGTTCCTCAATAATTTGTATTAAAGGATGAGTAGGACTGACTTCATTATCCCGATAAGCCCCAATTAATAACAGATATTTACTATCTGAGTCAGTCATCAGCAATTGCATTAATTTTAAGGTAGCTGAGTCAGCCCATTGCAAGTCATCCAAAAAAATGACTAAGGGATGCTCTTTTAGGGTGAAGACTTTGATAAATTCAAGGAAGATGTGATTGAAGCGGTGTTGTGATTCTGTTAGACCGAGTTGAGGAACTTCTGGCTGAGGTCCGATGATTAATTCCACTTCAGGAATCACATCGATAATGACTTGCCCGTTTGCTCCGACTGCTGCTAAGATTTTATTGCGCCATTCATAGACTTGGGTAGCACTTTCTGTCAGTAACTGTCGGCTCAAGGAGCTAAAAGCTTGAATCAATGGTGCATAAGGAATATTCCGCTTGAATTGATCGAATTTGCCACTAATGAAGTAACCGCGTTGACGGGTAATCGGTTTATTAACTTCATTGACTACAGAGGATTTTCCAATGCCTGAATAACCAGAGACTAGCACCAATTCAATTTTGGATTTTGGATTTTGGATTTTGGATTGCTCCTCAGACCCCCCAGCGGCAACTCGTTCAAATGCTTTTAACAGAGTTTCAACTTCTTTTTCTCTGCCATAAAGTTTTTGGGGAATGAGCAATTGACTGAGGACATCTAAGCGTCCTGGTGTAAAATCTGTAATCTCACCTGTGGTTTTAAACTGGTTCAGACAAATCTCTAAGTCAGCTAATAGTCCCTTAGCACTCTGATATTTGTCTTCTGCATTTTTCGCCATCAGTTTTTTAACAATAGAGGAGATAGCGGAAGGTACCTCTGGGTTCAATTCCTCAATTGCAACGGGGAGTTTTGCAATATGACAGTAGACTAACTCTAGCAGGTCATCGCTTTGAAAGGGTAACTGAAGAGTTAACATTTTATAGAAGGTGACACCAAGAGAATAAAAGTCAGTGCGGTAGTCGAGAGTACGATTCATTCTCCCAGTTTGTTCTGGGGACATATAGGCAACAGTGCCTTCGAGTTGGTTGGGGTTAGCCAGTTGGGGTGTTTCTTTGCTTATAAGTGAGGCGATACTGAAATCAGTAAGCTTTACCTGTCCGGAAAGTGGATTGATAATAATGTTAGCGGGTTTAATATCTTTGTGAATGATATGCTGTTGATGCAAAGATGCCAGTGCTTGTGCTAGTTGCACAGCAATATCTAGAAAGGTAACTAGCTCTAATTTTTGAGTGTCAAGTAGTTGTTCGAGCGATCGTCCACCAAAATCTTCACATACTAGTACCAGTCGATTTTCAAAGGTTTCCAATCTTAAAACTTTGACAATGCCTTCAATATCTAAATTTTGCGTAATTTTATATTCGTGTTTGAGGCGAGTAATTTCACCCAAGGTGGGATAGTCTGCTTTGAGAATTTTGAGGATGACGCTTCGTCGATCTAGTTGCGACATACCCCGATAAAGAATGGTGTTGACTCCTAAGTGAATGAGTTCGGTTAATTCATAACCTGGAACTACAAGGGATGTAAGCATTGCAAAAAGTGTAGACTAGTACTGCTATGTTTAACATTCCCTACAATTTTCTGTTTCTAACAATTAGAAATTCTCCGTTATATAAAGGCAAGCCGGGACAATCATGAGCAACTTAAGGCTGTTCCCGACTGGCAAGAAAAACACTTAGATACTATGACAATTAGCTGTTATCTCCTCATACCAGCAAAAATTTCCTGTGCTCTATCAATTTGTTTGCGTACAGCTTGTGCGGAAGCGTGTAAAGCACTTATTTCTTCATCTGTCAAGCTTAGCTCTACAATGCTTTCAAGTCCATTCCACCCTAAGCGACAGGGAACTCCAATAAAAATATCTTTTAAACCGTATTCGCCCTCAAGATATGCGGCGGCTGGTAATAAGCGAGATTGATTGAGGAGTATTGATTCCACCATAATGCAGGTGGAAGAAGCGGGTGCAAAAAAAGCTCCACCTGTTTGCATCAGTTCGACAATTTCTGCACCACCGTTACGGGTTCGTTCTACCAACCGTCTAATTGTATCTGTATCTAACAATTCTGTAATTGGAATGCCGTTGACGGTGGAGTAACGGGGGAAGGGTACCATTAAATCCCCGTGACTTCCCAACACCATGGCTTTGACATCTTGGTGACAAACACCTAACTCCATGGCAATAAAGGCTTCAAAGCGAGATGAATCTAGGACACCAGCCATACCTAGAATGCGATCGCGTGGCAATCCAGTTGCTTGCCATACCAAATAAGTCATCACATCTAAGGGATTTGTGACAACTATATATATTGCATGGGGAGAGTGAACGAGTGCTTTTTTAGCTGCTTCCACAACTATCTTCGCGTTTGTCAGTAACAAGTCATCTCGAGTCATACCTGGTTTACGGGGAAAACCTGCCGTGATGACAACAATATCAGACTCAGCAGTATCGGCATAGTCATTTGTGCCGATAATCTGGCGGTTGTGCAGTTCAATTCCCCTTGCCTCCATCAAATCTAGTGCTAATCCTTGAGGCATTCCTGGAACAATATCTAGCAAGACAACGTCTGCCAAATTTTTTTCGACAATCCGTTGGGCTAGGGTACTCCCAACTTTACCTGCACCAATAACGGTGACGCGGGGCAAACAACTTATCTTTGAGAAGGAAGGGGAATTGCTAATCATAAAAGTTAGAGTATTTTTGCTAGTGGTTGATGTACAGCCACCAGTTACCAGCTATCAGTACCTCTGGTGATAGCTGATGCTGACAGCTTTATTTGAACTCCTCAAGTTGATCCAAACGCAGCCAAATGTTTGGTGTTGGAACTTTCCCGAATTTCACTAGGGCGTAGTCACCTTTGAGTTCGACGACTTCACCCTTGGTTTCAAACAAGTAGGAAGGAAATCGGGTATCGCTGGCTTGTGCTTCTACACTGTTTTCTAATTTCTCGCGGACAGCACGAACCATATCTCCTTTTTTGACAGCCATGAGGAATCCTCTTGAGTTTGTACACTGTTGTATTAAGGATCTTAACTCGTGCTTAGTTTTTATTCTGTTAAGACAAAATTTAAACCGCAGATGAACGCGGATGTACGCAGATAAAATTTGGAAAATTATCTGTCTGCACCAGCGTGTATCGATGGTTAGTGGTTTTTGATTACATGGTGTTGATTAAATGTACTCTTAATTTTTATACAGTAAGTTGTTTGCAATTGGATTGCAATATCTGAAATTTTGAATTTTGAATAACTTATAGCATTGGGGATTGGTGATTAGGGATTAGGCATTGGGATTGACAATTGGTGAGACAGCCCTGAAGGAGGGTTTCCCGACCTAGGGGACTGCGTTCGCGAAGCGTCTCCTGAGGAGATACCCGAAGGGCGATTGGGAAAACCTTATTTATCTTTGGCAGTGGGAACAATAGTGACTTGAACGCCCTGCTAATCTTGTACGTAGAATTGCAGTGCCGCAAACTCGGCAAGGTTCTCCGGTACGGTTGTATACCCAGGCAACACCACCGTAGTTACCGTTAATGCCTTTGACGTTTAGGAAGTTACTAAAAGTTGTACCTCCGTGCGTAATACTGGTTTCTAAGACTTTTATGATGCACGAGCGCAAGCGTTCGATTTGCTCTCGCTGCAAATCTGTACATAAGATTTCTGGAAGTATTTGACTGGAAAATAATGCTTCATCCGCGTAGATGTTCCCTAACCCTGCTACTACTGACTGATCGAGGAGTGCTGTTTTGATGGGGCGGCGACGATTTTTGAGTTTGTTTGCTAGGTAATCTACAGTAAATTCATGAGAGAATGGGTCTATTGCTAGTTTTGCTAAACCAGTGATGATGCTTTCTGGCGCTTTACCTGGCGGTACCCACCACATTTGACCAAAGGTACGCTGATCTACAAAACGGAGTTCGCGATCGCTCTGAAAAAATAATCTAACTCTCGTATGCTTGTGTAATGGTTCCTCTCGATGCAGCCACAAAAGTTGACCTGTCATTCGTAGATGGACTCCTAGGAAGCCAGAACAGGGGGTAGATGAAGATACATCGTTTTCCTTGTCCCCCTTGTCTTTTGTGGAGCAGCTGAGTTCAGCTAGTAAGTATTTGCCGCGACGATGCCAAGTTGCGATCGCATTATCTTGAATAGCCGTTAAAAATTCTTCTGGTGATAACGGGTAAGCAATGGTGCGATGGAGGAGTACATCTCCACCAATGATTTTTTGGTTCAGGGTTAATTGATTTAAGCCTCGTCGGACTGTTTCAACTTCAGGCAGTTCTGGCATTTGTTTTGTCAGCCGTGATAAGAGAGGAGAAAGGGGAGAGAGATGGGAAGACAAGGTAGAGGGGGTAGACAAGGTAGAAAAGGAGGAAATTCTTTCTTGTCCCCCTTGTCCATCTTGTCCCCCTTGCCACCTTGTCCACCTTGTCCACCTACCTCCCTTTACCTCATCATAGCTAGCAACTAGCTGTTACTTTTTCGCCTTAGCTTTAGGAGCTTCGACCTCGACTAATTCGCTTTCTGCGAAATTGTTGGTGTTGATGCCAGCGTAATTTACGTTATTAAAACGGACGATGACTGGGTACTTGATACCACTTTGGTCAATGGATGCCACAGTTCCTGTATCTTGATACCAGTAGGATTCGGGGCGGAGAATACGGACTTTAGAACCACGTTGAACCATGAGTTTCTTCCCTTTTAGTTATCAATCGCCAATCTAAATTAGGCTAATTGATTTCACTCTACAGGTTTAAGGTCGTTTACAGGTGTTTTGTTAAGTTATTTGTCTATTGGGGATTGGGGATTGGGAATTGGGGAACTCGGGGCCCCCTCTGGGGATAAGGGGCAATGGGGATTGGGAATTGAGGATTGGGGATGGTTATTAATACTTTCTTGTCCTCCTTGTCCCCAGTCCCTTGTACCCAATTCCCAATCCCTAACAAAGTCCCCAGTCCCTTGTACCCAATTCCCAATCCCTAACCAAAAAAATTTTTATCCAGATTGGCAGAAGTTGGGTGTGGATGTCTATAAGTAGTTGCGGACTGCTTGATAGAAAGCCGCAACGCTCCAGAAACTTATTTTGACTGGTTTTCGTCCACAGGGTTAACTTAAAGTCATCTATCCATACATCCATCTGTCATCCAAGACGTTTGAACGAAAGCATCAGGGATAATCGCACTTAAGGAAAGTAGTGAAATGATTTCTTTTGATACTGAACAGTGACAGAGGGATTTAGGTAAAATCGCATCACTGCTCACTAGTCACTGGTCACTGGTTACTGGTCACTGATTACCGTAATTTTACTGGTGAATCTCTGCGTCCCAAGGCTGAAATGGGTGAAACCCTCCTTGACAACGGCTGTGGGATCGCGTATTTTCAATGGTCGCAAACACTTTTTTTTGGGAAATTCTTATGCTTTTACCAAGACGAACACGCTACCCTCGTTGCCCCTGCCAATCCGTAAATTGTTATCTAGATAGGTAATATCCAACCAACCTTGTTGTTCGTTGCTATTGAGCGTAAAATCAATAGCGGTAAATTTTTTACGAGCCTCTATCTGTTGGATGAAAGTTTCTGGGGAACTATAACCTAATAACCGTTGTAATCCAATAATCGAACGCTCAAATTTGACATTGATTCTCCTACCTGAAACAGGCTCAAATTTGGCAGCAACACTAACAATGCTTTCAAGTAATGGTAAGCCGTAAACTTCCGCTATGTTGTAAACACTGTTAGTTTGTATGCGTATACACTGATAAATTTGACCGAGCTTGTATAAAGGTACGTTATCAATATTTAATAAAGCTCTACTCGTGGTGTATACAAGTCGCCAGTCGCCTTCCAATAAATCGGAAGCTTCGACTGGACGGGGTGTAGGATTAATATCTTCTAATTTTGCAATTGCAATTAAAATGGTTTGTTTCTCTTGCTCAGTTGCAATCAAACCGCGATTTTTACCTGCAATTGCTTCTAAAAGAGTCGCTTTTCCTAACATAATTAATTTCACCTCAAAAACGTCAGTATTGAAAATATATTGATGAACAATGTATAGCATCACACCAAAAGCTAATTTACTGTGACTCTTTACCCTTTTAAGAAATAATTTTGTCTGATTTCTGAAAAAGGGGTTGAATTAACAAGTAAATCGTGCATTATCAAGTGATAAACTCTAAGTGTCTAGTTATCATCTCCATATAGTGTCTTCGTAAATATGCTAAATTCACCACTGCGTGAGGAACCCCGCAACAGACGAGCTCCTGTAATTCCATTAAAGCAAGAGTCTTCCTTGTTAGATTGGCTGCAAGCAAACGGTCGTCTTATAGCACGAGATGTTCATGAAAGCGACTATTCGGAAGAAGAAGAAGAGATATCAGAGTTTTTGAGTACTGACGACGGAATTAGCGATTTTGACTATGATGACGATGATGATGTCGTCCCAGATGAAGAATAGCTAATCCAAGCTTGAGACGTATTGGCACAGCCAAATCCTATTTGTTTAATTTTGCAAGTGTGGAGTGAAGGGAAATATCCGTGGACGCTAAGTTATCTCCTAACCAAGGGTTAAGTATCATTAATGGCATAGGTTTAGTCTCCCTACTCGGTGTAGGACTGGGTGTATCAGCGCTAATTCTTGACGGCATGGCAAATAGAATGCCTTGGCAAGGTATGTCACTGACTTTACCTCTACTATTCTGTGCTGTCGCATCAGCAGCAGTTGGTTTCTGGGCAGTACCATTGCTACAAGCGCTGAAAACGGGGCAAATTATCCGCGAGGACGGTCCTCAAGCTCATTTGAAAAAAGCAGGAACTCCAACAATGGGGGGCATATTCTTTGTTCCCGTAGCAGTGATTTCTGCTTGCATCTGGTCTAACTTTGCAACAGAAGTACTGGCTGTTGCTGCTTTGACACTCAGCTACGGGTTGATTGGTTGGATTGACGATTGGCAAATTCTCCGCCGCAAGTCAAACAAAGGTATGTCCCCCCGCATGAAACTGATTTTGCAAGTGACATTTGCATTTCTGTTTTGTCTGTGGCTTTTAGTTTCTCATCCCGCTCATATTACGAATATAGCTTTACCTTTTGGTTTGTACATTCCTCTAGGGCTTCTCTTCTGGCCTTTAGCTGGTTTTGTACTCGTAGCGGAAAGCAATGCTACTAACCTCACTGATGGTATTGATGGCTTGGCAGGAGGAACAGTAGCGGTCGCATTATTAGCGTTAGGTGCTTTAGTCGCACCAACTTCGCCCGGATTGATGGTTTTCTGTGCTTCTCTAAGCGGTGGTTGTGTAGGTTTCTTAGTCCACAACCGCAACCCAGCCCGAGTTTTTATGGGAGACACCGGTTCCTTGGCTTTAGGAGGTGCTTTAGCAGCAGTCGCTTTGTTGGCAAACAGCTTGGTAGCACTGTTCATTCTCAGTGGCATCTTCTTCGTAGAAACCCTTTCTGTAATGGCGCAAGTTAGCTACTACAAAGCTACGAAAGGTCCAGATGGTAAAGGCAAGCGTCTTTTAAAAATGGCTCCACTACACCATCACCTAGAACTTACTGGTTGGTCGGAGTTACAAGTTGTTGCTGTGTTCTACATCATCAGTGCAATTTTGGCTGTCATCGCTCTTACGATAGGTCAATTTTGATGTGTTGAACAACAACTTAAATACGAGTTAAATAACCTCCTCAACCTGAACTTGAGGGGGTTATTTGTTTTATCCCATTTTAGATTCAGTAGGTTGGGTTGAGGAACGAAACCCAACATTGAGAAGAACGAAACCTTCGTTCAATACATTTGGCAATTAAAAATTCACTTTATAAGGGATGTCCAAGAAATAAATTATCCATCTTATGGTACGGGCTAGAAGCCCGTACCACAAGAGAAAGTTGGTTATTTTTTTATTTGGAAGTCCCTAAATGACTAACGCTCGGTAATTAACTTTACCAAATGCACAAGTTCTGGTAAGATTAGCTTCTCCATAGCTAATCTCACAGCATTAGTGGAACCGGGCAAAGAGAAAATCAGTTTTTGTTGGTATGTACCCGCAACAGCGCGAGATGCGATCGCACGCGAACCAATTTCTTGATAACTTAAAAAGCGGAATATTTCTCCAAATCCGGGCAAAGTTTTTTCCAGCAGCTTTTCAATAGCATCATATGTAGTGTCTCTTGGTGCGATACCCGTACCACCATTAATCAGGAGAACATCTAAATTATGGGACTGACCCAACAATTTTATTTGCTCTTGAATTTGTTCTGGTTCATCTTTGACAATCGTATAAGCTTCTATAGTGTGGTTGGCATTGCGAAGTAATTCTTGAATGAGTTGACCGCTCTTATCTGTTTCTGGGGTACGGGTATCGCTCGCGGTAATCACTGCACAAGCAACTCTCATGTTTGAGGTATCTGGATGCGGAAGGTGAGTCATAAATAAATTTTGTTAGTGGTTAGTTGATAGTTGATAGTTGATAGTTGATAGTGGTTATTAGCTACTAACTACTAACTACCAACCACTAACTACTAACCACTATCCCTTTATGATTGACTAAATTCCAGACCGTGCTCTTTAGCATATCGCTCCATAAACCGCATAAAGCGATCCCATTGTTCTGGAGATTTCATCAGATACACTGCTTCTAATGCCTCTGGTTTACCGTTGACAAATGTCCCTTTGACTTCACGAGTCACAAGTTCTCCCTCTTCGTCAATGAGGTACATACCAGTGATTTCTTCAGTGTTGCCACTTTCTAATGCTTTGGGATTTGTGAAAACAAATGTTGCAGTCCCACTACCTCCAGTGCGCGATCGTGTCAACCGTATTTCTGGAATGACATCTTCGATAATTCCTCGAGAAAACTGGATTTGAGCCATGATGAGTCAATTTAAAGTTTTGTTATGGTTAGTTTAATATTTTCTCATCATTTAGCACTTTACTAGCGAGAAAATGGGGCATTGGGCGTCTAGCTTGAAAGAGCTTCTTGTTCTAGTAATAGAGTGACGGGACCATCGTTTTCAATTGAAACTTGCATCATGGCTCCGAATTTACCTGTTTCTACCCGCAGCCCGCTTAAGCGTAACTTAGCTATAAAACGGTTATATAACTCTTCTGCAATTTGAGGAGCAGCTGAACGGTCAAAGGAAGGGCGACGACCTTTGCGACAATCTCCATAAAGCGTAAACTGACTGACCACCAATAACTCGCCATTAATCTCTTGCACTGATTTTTGCCACCGCTCTCCAACTTCGCCCTCATTAGGAAACAACCGCAATTCCAAACACTTTCGCACCATCCAATCAAGTTCGCGATCGGTGTCAGTATCAGCAATCCCTACAAGTAAGTTCAGTCCACGCCCAATTTTGCCAATTATTTCACCATTAACGGTAACTTGAGAAGATTTGACTCGCTGAATAATAACGCGCATAAATAACTCTGATGAAGGAATTAAAAGTAAGGGTATAACAAGACAAGTTAGATGGATAAAAGTAAAAAATTATCCTTTTTACTGGTACAATCCCATAATGTTTGACAATATTTGCAAGTTTCTCGTTGAGAGCTTTTCGACTGACTTTGCGACTTGGTTATTGGGAGAACCAATCGCTCTTACGGAATTAAGTCCACAAGATTTGTCTCTTGAACCAATTCGTGCTGACGCTCTGATACTACTGCAATCCAAGGAATTTATTCTGCATCTGGAATTTCAAACTCGACCAAAACTGAGAGTTCCATTCCGGATGGCTGATTACCGACTGCGAGGTTACCGCCGCTTTCCAAAAAAGCGGATGAAACAAGTAGTGATTTACTTAAAAAGAACTAATTCAAGACGGGTGTATCAAACAACATTTACACTTGAGGAAACTTTTCATCGCTTTCAGGTAATTCGTCTTTGGGAGCAACCCTCAAGCGCATTTTTGCAATCCCCTGGGTTGTTACCATTTGCAGTCCTCTGTCAGAGTGAAGATCGCGTTGAAACCAAAAGGCAAGTTGCCATGGAGATAGATAATATAGGAGACTTACAAACACAGAACAATGTAACTGCTTCAACGGCAATTTTAGCTGGGTTAGTATTAGAAGAAAAGGTGATTCAGCAATTACTGCGGAGGGATTTAATGAAAGAATCAGTCGTTTATCAATCAATTCAAGCCGAAGGTCGTACCGAAGGTCGCACCGAAGGTCGTGCTGAAGGTCTTCAAGAGGGAATTCAATTAATGGCTCTCAATATGTTAAGAGAGGGATTGTCAATTGAAGTCGTCGCAAGAATAACTGGGTTATCAGTAGAACAAGTAGAACAATTGGAACCTTGAGAATCTGAGAACTAACACAATTACTGCTAGAAGTGGGAAGTGAAGATTAAAAATTTTTATTCTCCACGCCTCACTTCTAACTATTGACTTGCCGAGCTATGCTCCAAAACCCTTACCACGAGAGGTAGAAGGTAAACACAAACAATTTTCCAACTGTTTTAGCAAAGCCTCGCGGTCGAGATTTTGACCAATTAACACCAACTGGTTTTTCTTCTCCCGCTTAGTCCACTCATCATCATCTAAAGTGAAGCGTTTGCCACACAAGTGGAAAATGTGACGTTTGGGGCTTTCATCAAACCACATAATCCCTTTTGCGCGGAAAACGTTTGTGGGAAGCTGGTTATCCAGGAAATATTGGAATTTCCTAATTGAAAAAGGTTTATCGCTTTGGAATGATATGGAGGTAAAACCATCATTTTCTAAATGGTGGGAATGATGGTGGTGATGGTCGTGGTCGTGGTCGTGGTCGTGACCGCATTCGGAACATTCTGAGCGATCGTGTTCGTGGTCATGAGTATGGTGGTGGTGGTCATGGTCATGATGGTCATGGTCGTGATGGTCGTGACTATGTTGTTTCGCTTCATTAAAATATTTATCTGTTTCAAACAGACCAATACTCAGAATTAAGGGAAGCGGAACTTGCGCTTGCTTAGTGTAAAGAATTCTTGCACCTTCTTTAACTTGGTTAATTTTTGCCTCTAGTGCTTTTACTTCTTCTTCAGACACTAAATCTGTCTTATTGATGAGAATAACGTCACCATAGGCAATTTGACTGTAAGCAGCTTGAGAGTTAAATAAATCTAAGCTATAATTTGCCGCGTCTACAACCGTGACAATTGAATCAAGACGGGTTAGGTCGCGTAAGTCAGTGCCAAGAAATGTGAGAGCGACTGGTAGAGGATCGGCAAGCCCTGTTGTTTCTACCACCAAATAATCTATCTTGTCTTGCCGTTCTAAAACTTTGTAAACGGCATCTACGAGATCGTTATTAATAGTGCAGCAGATACAACCATTGCTTAACTCCACCATGTTGTTATTATCATCAGTGGAGATAATTAACTCGTTATCGATGCCAATTTCGCCAAACTCATTAACTAGTACTGCGGTTTTTAATCCTTGCTGATTACTCAAGATATGATTGAGTAGAGTTGTCTTACCACTACCAAGGAATCCAGTAATGATTGTGACTGGTAACCCTTGTTTGGGTGCATCTATTGATTGTGACTCGGAAGTAACTGCTTGCATGGCGCTGCTTTCAAGAAGTCAAAATAGCTAATTGTAGCGCAAAATCTTAGGAAGAGACTAGCATAGGGATGCTGGTATTCATCCGGTGTTGCCTACTCCCATTATTACGTATTTCTCTAAGTTGGATATGACCCTATCTGTTTACAATACCCTCACCCGTCGTCAAGAACCGTTTGAAACAGTAGAAGCTGGAAAAGTTAAGATGTATTACTGTGGTGTGACGGTGTACGACTACTGCCACTTGGGTCATGCCAGAGCTTGTATTGTCTGGGATGTAGTGCGTCGTTACCTGCAATTCCTTGGTTACAATGTCCGCTATGTACAAAATTTTACAGATATTGATGACAAAATTTTGAATCGAGCGCGACAAGAACATTCATCCATGGAAGCTGTTGCGGAACGGTTTATTGAAGCATATTTTGAGGATATGAGGCGTCTCGGCATTAAGGATGCTGATGAATATCCCCGTGCAACTCACACGATGAATGGCATTCAGCGACTGATTCACGAGTTGGAAAATAAGGGTTATGCTTACCCTTCTGATGGTGATGTTTACTACCCAGTCCGTCAGTTTTCTGGGTATGGGAAACTCTCCGGTCGCAAGTTGGAAGATATGCAACCGGGAGCTAGCGAACGGGTGAATCTGGAAGATCCAGAGTATCAGAAGAAGAAAGACCCGTTGGACTTTGCCTTATGGAAAGCAGCAAAACAAGGCGAACCAGCTTGGGATTCACCTTGGGGTAAAGGTCGTCCGGGCTGGCATATTGAATGTTCGGCTATGGTGCGCGATCGCTTGGGCGATACCATTGACATCCACACGGGTGGTGCCGATCTCATTTTCCCGCATCATGAAAATGAAATTGCTCAGTCAGAAGCTGTGACAGAAAAACCGCTAGCGAAATACTGGTTACACAACGGCATGGTAAAGGTGGATGGTGAAAAAATGTCCAAATCCTTGGGGAACTTTATCACAATTCGGGATTTGCTAGATAAAGGAGTCCACCCAATGGCGGTTCGGTTGTTTGTTCTACAAGCCCACTACCGTAAACCAATTGATTTTACGGATGAAGCGATCGCTTCTGCAACAAAGGGTTACGAAACTCTCAAAGATGGTTTGCTTTTTGGTCATAAGTATGGTAGAAGACTGGGGAACTCGGGGCCCCCTCTGGGGATAAGGGGCAATGGGGACTGGGAACTGGGGACTGGGAAAAACTCAGTACCTAATCGCCAATCACCAATCGCCAATCCCTATATCCACAGATTCCAAGAAGCGATCGATGATGACTTTAATTTTTCCGGAGGATTACCAGTTCTTTTTGAATTAGCCAAAGAACTACAGAGAGAAGGAAACATTCTAACTCATGAAGGAAAAACGGAAAAAACATCAGATGAATTACTCAGCATCTGGCAAACTCTTGTAACATTGGCGGAAGTTTTAGGTTTTGAGGCGGAGCTAGAGGAAGAAACTTCTGACAACGATCGTTTGAATGATGCAAAAATTGAGAAGTTGATTCAGAAGAGACAAGAAGCACGCAAAGCGAAAAATTTTGCGGAAAGCGACCGCATTCGTGATGAACTACAAGCACAAGGTATTACCCTTATTGACAGTCGAGATGGAACTCGATGGCATCGCAATTAATTATGAATGATGAATGATGAATTATGAAGGATAGAAAATTAATACTTCATCATTCATCTTTTTTCTGATACAAGTTTTAAAAACGAAGACTATAGATAATTGGATGAGGTTTGGTATGAGTAATCTCAATCCCTAATCCCCAATCCATAATCCCTAATCCCTAGTACTAAGTTATGCTCTCAGAATTAAAAAAAGCTATTGCTCAAATAGATATTCCTGCTGATTGGTTAGGAATTAGAGTTGTAAAAGATACAACTTATAGCCGTCATGTCCGTGATGGTATACCTCAAAGTAACGGTAAATCATTCACTAAAGGGTCGATGCTGGAGGTGATGGTCAATGGTTGTATCGGCTATGCAGCAATTAATTCCCTACAAGTAACCGATCTACAAGCTGCTGCTGAGAAAGCATACCATCAAGCGCTTGCAGCTAGCGAATGGTGGGTATATCCATTTGATGCAGCCAAAGAGCGTCCTAAAGTTGTAGGTCAATACATTTCGCCATTTCTGAAGCCTCTTGATGCTCTAAGTGCAGGCGAAATCAACGATTTACTCATCCGTATCTGCCAAACATTAAAGGTTTGCGATCGCATAGTCCAAACCACCGCTATTGCTTCAACAAGTGAAAAAGAAACTTGGTTTGTCAGTAGCAATGGCTCCGAGGTATATCAAAAATTCATGTTTTTTAGTACTCATTACGGAGTAACCGCTCAAGATGGAGCGATCGTTCAGCAACGTTCTCAAAATGGTTGGCAAGCGAACTGCTACCAAGGTGGACTAGAACATTTTAAAGAAGCCCAATTGTGGTATCAAGTCCAACAGATTGGCGAACAAGCAGTAGAACTTCTCACAGCAGAAGAATGTCCGACAACACGTACAAATCTGGTGTTAGCTCCAGATCAAATGATGCTACAAATTCATGAAAGCGTCGGACATCCCTTAGAAATTGACCGAATTTTGGGAGATGAACGGAACTACGCTGGAGGTAGTTTTATTAACAAGAAAGATTTCGGTAATTTGGTGTACGGCTCTCCCTTAATGAATATCACCTTTGACCCCACCGTACCAAATGAATTTGCTAGCTACGGATTTGATGATACAGGTGCTGTAGCAACACGGGAGTACTTAATTAAAGAAGGCATTCTTCTTCGAGGTTTAGGCAGTTTAGAAAGCCAAGCAAGAGCAGAAGTACCCGGAGTAGCCTGTGCGCGTGCTTGTTCTTGGAATCGACCGGCAATCGATCGCATGGCAAATCTAAATCTTGAACCAGGGGAAGTTTCTTTTGAGGACACGATCGCCGAAGTAGAACACGGTGTTTACATGGAATCAAATCGCTCTTGGTCTATAGACGATCGCCGATATAAATTTCAATTTGGTTGCGAGTACGCAAAGTTGATTGAAAACGGCAAACTCACAAAAACACTTCGCAATCCAAATTACCGAGCCACAACTCCAGAATTTTGGCAAAGTTTGGTTAAAATAGGTAACTACTCCACTTGGCAGATGTACGGTACTCCTTTTTGTGGTAAAGGAGAACCAAACCAAGCTATTTGGGTTGGTCATGGATCGCCCATTTGCGTATTTGCCAACGTTGAAGTTTTTGGTGGAGGCTCTTAAGCCAGTGAGAAATAACCAGTGACCAGTGACCAGTGACCAGTGACCAGTGACCAGTGACCAATCCCCAATTCATGAAACACGAAAAATTATCTGCTTTAGAAGTTAGCTTTAACCAATTGCTAGACACTCTCCTTGTAAAAAAGGCAGAAAGCGAACAATTTACGATAAAACTTAATAGCGAAAGCAGTCAGTTTACACGTTTTAATCATGCCAAAGTGCGACAAACAGGTTGTGTTACTGATGGTTGGATAGAACTAACTTTGATGCAAGATGGGCGCAGTAGTTTTCGTCAGTTTCCCTTCACAGGGAGTTGGGAAGTCGATTGGCAAGTGGCATACACAGCTTTGCGGGAATTACGCGAAGAACTTCCCCAATTACCCCTAGACCCCTATTTAGTATTACCATCAGGTACTAATACTAGTCGAGAGGTTCATGTTGGGAATTTATTAGCTGATGAATTAGTCGTACCAACAGTACTAGAACCAGTCGCAGAATTTGATTTTGCTGGGATATATGCTGGGGGAGCGATCGTTAGAGCTTATGCCGATTCCAATGGTCAAAAACACTGGTTCAGTACTGATACTTTCACATTAGACTATTCTATATTCACGAGTACTGGACAAGCTGTTAAAGGAACTTTTGCTGGTAGTGATTGGAATCCAGAAGCTTACAGTGCAAAAATTAGCGATGCAAAAACACAGTTAGAATTACTTTCTCGTCCGGTGAAAGAATTACCCAGAGGACGATATAAAACATATTTTGCACCAGCTGCTGTTTCCGATCTATTACATATGCTCTCTTGGGGAGGTGTGAGCGAAGCGGATTTACAACAGGGAGGTAGTGCTTTAGCTTTTCTTTGGCGTAAAGAGAAGCAGTTATCTCCTGCATTTCATTTAAAAGAAAATTTTCAAAGAGGTTTAGTACCGCGTTTCAATGAATGGGGGGAAATGTCAGCCCTCGAAGTACAGATTATTGAAAAAGGAATTTTGGTTAATACTTTGGTCAATTCTCGTACTGCTAAAGAGTACGGAAAAGTTGGCAATGGTGCTAATACTTATGAAGCTTTACGAGCACCAGAAGTTACTCCAGGAAATTTAAAATTTGAAGAGATTATTCCTAGTTTGCACACAGGGTTATATGTCTCGAATTTACATTACTTAAATTGGAGCGATCGCCCTACAGGAAGAATCACGGGAATGACTAGATATGCTTGTTTTTGGGTAGAAAATGGCGAAATTGTTGCACCCATTGAAAATTTGAGATTTGATGACAGTCTCTACCGCTTTTGGGGAGACAATCTTATAGATATGACTAATTTTCAAGAGTTTATTGCTGAAGTAGGTACTTACGAAGCTCGCCAACTAGGAGGTAACATGGTTCCCGGTATGTTGGTCGAGGATTTTACCTATACTTTGTAACTGGTCATGTGTCATTTGTCATTGGTCATTTGTCATTGGTCACTGTAAGAGGTTGTTTGAAAAGTGGTTAGTTGTGATTTTAATCGCATTACCCCCCTTAATCCCCCCTTATAAAGGGGGGAAATTGAATTTCCGGTTCCCTCCCCTTTCCAAAGCGAGGGCTATTTCCGGTTCCCTCCCCTTTCCAAAGCGAGGGCTATTTCCGGTTCCCTCCCCTTTCCAAACGGAGGGCTAGGGTGGGGTAAAAAATATTTGATACATCAATTATGACTTTTCAAACATCCTCTAAGAGCAAATTTGCCACTGCCATTGCCAGTTCATCTGGCTCAACTGGTTTGGAAAGGTGTATCTGAAAACCTGCTGATACTGCTTGTACCCTATCTTCATCTCTTGCATAAGCTGTCAGGGCAATTGCGGGAATTTGTCCTCCCTGTTCTGCTGTGAGTTGTCGTACCTTACCAATCAAGCTATATCCATCCTCAAGCGGCATTCCAATATCGCTAATTAGCACGTCTGGTTTCAACTCTAATAATGCTTTCAAAGCTTCACCTGCTGAAGCTACGGCGATGGTTTGCACCCCAAACGCTTCTAAAGCTGCAACGAGAAACTCGCGTGAATCCGTTTCATCATCGACAATTAGGGCGCGTACTCCTTGAAGCATG
This sequence comes from Scytonema hankhaensis NUACC26, assembly GCF_045865695.1. Lineage (NCBI taxonomy): Bacteria > Bacillati > Cyanobacteriota > Cyanophyceae > Nostocales > Scytonemataceae > Scytonema > Scytonema hankhaensis. Next base: position 27,558 of record NZ_BAACAP010000226.1, on the reverse strand, counting down.
GGTAAAAGTCCAACATTTTCTTCCTCGTTCTCTACAGCAGAAACTCCAATGCTGTCTGGAACAAGCGGTAATTTCACTTTAAAGGTCGCTCCTTTCTCCAAACCTTCGCTAAAAGCATCAACCGTTCCACCGTGTAGTTCTACTAATTGACGCACAATGGCTAAACCTAGTCCCAACCCAGAGTATCTTCTTGTTGTGGAACTATCTGCTTGCCGAAAGCGATCGAAAACATAAGGAACAAACTCTGGGCTAATGCCTTGACCTGTATCTGTTACAGTAAGTTCTACGTAAGAATCTACTCTTTCTAGGCGTACTACTATATATCCACCTTGGAGTGTAAATTTAATAGCATTTGACAATAAATTCCAAACCACTTGCTGCAATCGGTCTCGATCTCCTGCAACTAAACCAACTTGAGAGTCAAACACAGTTTCGATTTGAATTTGCTTGACCTCAGCTACCGGACGAACTGTTTCTATTGCTGCTTCTATGACAGGAACGAGTTGAAGAGGTATGAGATTTAGTTGAAGCTTACCTCGAATAATGCGAGAGACATCTAGCAAATCCTCAACCAACTGTACTTGTGCCTTAGCATTGCGCTCAATCGTCTCCATTGCTCGTGCTGTCGTCACTTCATCAAACTTCCGGGTATTAAGTAACCGAATCCAACCAAGCATGGAATTTAAGGGCGATCGCAGTTCGTGAGAAAGTGTTGTTAAAAACTCATCCTTAAGACGGTTTGCCGCCTCAGCTGTGGTGCGTGTTTCCTGTTCGCGAGCAAGCAGTTGGTTGCGTTCATCTTCAGCTTGCTTGCGAGCGGTAAAATCGCGCATAATTTTACAGAAGCCTCGTAGCTGACCCGTCTCATTTCGTAAAGGGGTGACAATGCCACTTCCCCAGAAGCGGGAGTTGTCTTTACGGATATGCCAGCGTTCATTCTCAGCCCGACCTTCTGCCAGTGCCTTGCTAAATTCTTTCTTGTCCTCACCTTTTTCCAAGTCTTCGGGTATGAAAATACGGGAACCAGGTTGCCCCAGAATCTCTGCTTCCTGATAGCCCAAAATTCTTTCTGCTCCTGCACTCCAACTAGTAATAATACCTTGGTTATCAAGGAAGAAAATTGCGTAGTCCTTCACATTCTCCAACAACAAACGGAAACGCTCTTCACTTACCTGCAATGCTGCTTCTACCTGTTTTCTACTTGTAATGTCAGTGATAATATATACAGCACCAGTGAAGGAGCCACCTTCATTAAATACAGGATCTGCGGTAACAGAAAACCACTTCCCAGTAGATTTGACTTCTACGTTCTCGCGACGGCGATTTTCCCTAGTTTTTCTAAAGGGTGTTGCCTCAGTAGAACTCAGTAGCGTTTGCGTCACTTCTTGATGCAAGTTACCAATAATTTCTGGCAATGGTTTTTCTAACAGCGATACCATTGCACTGTTACAGCGCAAAAACCTACCTTCCTCGTCCAACAGACCAATACCATCACTGATAGAATTGAAGGTGGTTTGCCACTCCTTTGCCAAAGACAAAGCAGATTCTTCAGCCCGTCGAATACGGAGCAAAGATTTGATTGTTGCAATTAACTCCATTGGTTCGACTGGCTGCACTAAGTAGCCATCGGCACCACTATCTAGCCCCTGTGTCTTATCCCGGCTTTCAACAAAACTGGCAGATAAATGAAGCACGGGAATAGAAGCCGTTTTTGAGTTAGATTTAATTCGCTGACAAACCTCAAATCCACTTATATCGGGTAACTGTACATCCAATATAATGAGATCTGGTGGTTGTGAAGCTACCAATTCTAGCCCTGCTTCACCAGTCACTGCTTCCACAACTTTAAAACCCGCAGTTCGTAGCATTCGCCCAATAACATAGCGGGTGGATTCATTATCGTCTATGTGCAAGATAGTGACTGACGGCTCAGACATATCGTTCCCCTACATTCATAAGAGCAAGCCCAGCTTTCACCAATGTTTCCTTTAGGCAATGGATTTCCACTTCTGTAAATGTTGCCTCTTTTGAAAGAATCGCAATAGTGCTTTGAGCTAGGTTTTTTCTATCTTCCTCGTCTAGAAAATCTAATGTATAAATAATTACTTGTATATCTTGAGTTGCTACATTGCTTTTCAGCAAAGATAAAACTTCAAATCCATTCACAACTGGTATAGAAATATCCATAATAATACAATCGGGACTTTCTACTCGGGCCAAACGAATCCCCTCGCTTCCATCATTGGCTTCAGTAATTTGTAAAGCTAGGGTCTCTTGGCTCGTACAATCACTTAAAACTTGCTTTAGCACATATCGAAAAGCGGGGTCATCATCAATGAGCAGGAGCTTTTGCGGCTTGCCCTGCTTGACAAGCATATTAATTTGATTGAGCAGTAACAATCTATCTACAGGCTTAATAAAAAATGCATTAGCACCTAGAGCTTTTGCTTTAGCTTCATTATTAACTACACTGACGACAACAATGGGAATATTTTGTGTCCTTTGGTTTTCCTTTAATTCAGTCAAAAAAGCCCACGTATTTTGCTCTTTCAGCAAAATGTCTAGCATAATAACGATTGGATTAAACGCTTGCAATACCTGTTGTGCTTGTGAAAGTGTTTGAACTGTAACAAGTTGATAAATTGAATCCTCAAAATACTTTTCATAGGTGAAAATGGTCTGAGGATCGTCTTCAACTGCTAGTACGGCAGCACGAGTAGGGTCTTTTTGCAAGTTAATAGGTAAAGAAAAAAATTGTTCTTCCAAAGCACCGGGATAGCGGATGGGGATAGATGTATAGAATTTCGAACCAATTCCCAACTGACTCGTAACCCAAACACTTCCTCCCAACAATTCAGCCAATTTGCGAGAAAGAGGTAAACCCAAACCCGTCCCTTTTACCCGTTTTTGTAGAGAAGACTCAATTTGAACAAATTCTTCAAAAATCCGCTCCTTATCCTCTGGTGCAATGCCAATACCTGTATCAGTAACAGAAAAGGAAATTGCGTTATCTGCTATTGCAGCTTCAACCTTTATTTCTCCGCGCTCGGTATACTTTAGAGCATTGGAAATAAAATTTCTTAAAATTTGGGCAACTTTAGCTTCATCTGTATAAAGTGGTGGGAAATTTTTGGTTTCTTGAAAAGTCAGAGAAATAGAAGAATTATGAATCAGTAGAGGACGCAACATACCTCTCAATGTTGCAAATAAATCGCTGACTTCAAATTGAGTCGGATGTACAACAACTTTTCCTGCTTCAACTTTTGCCAAGTCTAATAAATCATTGACTAACTCAGAAAGTTGTTCGGCATTTTTGCGGATGAAAGTGACTTGCTTTTCTTGATCGAGTGTTAATTCCCCGTCAGTCCGCTCTAATAGCAATCTAGATAGAGAAATAATTGAATTGAGGGGTGTACGAAACTCATGACTCATGTTTGAGAGAAAGCGAGTTTTCAGTTCATTAGCTCGCTTTAAAGAAGTCGCTTTCTCGTCTAATTCAGCGTAGAGAGCAACAACGCCGCGATTGGTGTCTTCTAGTTCTTGGTTGAGCTGAGTTAACTCTTCTTCACGCTTGCGTAATGCCTCTAAAGTACGAAGTAGTTCTTGGTTTTGTTGCTGTATTTCTTCATAGGGATTTTGCGGAGAATGCAATATTAATTTGTCGGCAATTTCTGCTAAGTCCCGCTTTGTTAGTATTGAAGAGCGTTTTGGCAAGGGTTTTCCTATGAGGATATTCGTACCTTGACCTGGAATTGATTCAATTTGAAACTGCTCCATTAATCTTTTTGCGCCTAATATCCCCGAACTTGTATCAAGATCTGATTTATATTGTCCGTCTAAAATTGTTTCTGTATTTGGGATGGTAGGATTAGTGTCACGAATACAAATCTGAAATATTTGAGTAGAAGTCCCTTCTACTCGAAATTCGACTTTCCCAACTTTATTATATTGAAAGACATTGCGAGCAACTTCTGAAACAGCTGTGGCAAGGCGGGTTTGATCTTGAGACTCGAATCCTAGCATTTGTGCTAGTTGTCGCGTCCGTTGACGAGTCATAACAATGTCTTGTTCAAAATGAATTTCTAAAGTTAGGAGTGTTATGCTCACTTTTAAATCTTGTTGGTTGTTAGTTGTTGGTTGTTAGTTGTTAGGGGTTAGTTGTTAGGCACTTCCAAGAAATCTAATTATCTATATTCTGGGATGGGCGTCCTCGCCCGTCCTATACTTGTGGCGGGCGTCCTCGCCCGCACTACAAGAAATTTTGGGAGCTTTTTCATTTGGAAGTTCCTTAATTTTCACGAGCGACAAGAACAGTAACATCATCGCGTCCCCGACTGAAATCTCGATACAGAATACCAGCAATTAAGCTAGGATGTTTGTAAAATAGTCCGGGATACTGTTCCAAGTGCCACTGGGTTTTTAACCCATCAGTGTGCATAATTAGGAGTGCTCCTTTAGACCAAGTATAGGTAAATTCCTGAATTCTACGCATCTCATACCCAACAGTACCGTTGTGGGAAACCATATTTTGGTTGCCCTCTGAAGTCAGAATAGTGCCAACAATATTGCCAATTCCAGTATAGTTAATAGTCTGTCGTTCAAGGTCTAGTTCGGCGATCGCTAAAGCAGCTCCCCTTGTAGTTTGTAGCACTTTGTGGGTTGCTTCTACGATCGCTTGCGGACTCATGTATGCTTTTTCGTGGAAAACTTTTACGGCTGCCAAAGATGCTTTAGCTGCTTCTGGTCCGTGACCTAATCCATCAGCAACAAGCAACAAACATCTGTGAGTTTCTTGATGGCTTGTCCAAGCATCTCCTGAAACTTCTTCGCCTATTTTAGGCAAACAAACGACACCTAATTCTAATTTATTCTTTTGTTGCTTGTGTTGCGTTCCATCAGACCAAAGGTGTGCTACCAAAGCCGTTCCCATCTCGGAAACAGAGTAAATATCAAAAAAATTTGAAAGGCGAGCGATCGCACCCAAACCAATTCCTGATGTTCCCGCTGTGGAAAATCCGTCACGCAAGCACTCATCAATATTATGCATTCCCGGACCGGAATCTAAGGCGAGAATTTCTATACCTAGAGTCTCATTTTTGGTCTTGACTTGCATAACAATCTGACCATTTCTGGCATGACGAACCAGATTATTGGCCATTTCAGTTACCACAATGCCAACCTTACCCCGTTCAGTTTCATTGAAACCGAGATGAGTGGCAAGTGAGAGCGCTTTCCTTCGCGCTTCCCCAGCCTGACTGGTTTCCAGGATGGATAAAGCAATAGGGTTTGCCACAGGCGTGTCACCTCCATTTAGTAATAGTGACGCAGGTTCCCTCTCCTACATGGGAAACAATATTAAATTCGTTGACTAACCGTTTGGTTCCGCCGAGTCCCATACCCAACCCTTTACCAGTGGTGTAACCATCTTTAAGCGCGAGTTCAATATCCGAGATCCCCGGTCCTTGGTCTTCAAATATCAACCGTAAACCCCGTCGGTTATTATTCTCAAGGGTTTCTAGTTTTACTGTTCCGCTACCTCCATAATCTAACGTGTTTCGGGCAAGTTCGCTTGCTGCTGTGACAATTTTGGTTTGATCTATTAAGCTAAAACCCAGCTCAATAGACAACTGACGTACTGCTTGCCGAACCAAAACAATATCCGCTCCAGACTGAATGCTCATTGTTTCAATCTTTTGCATAACGAGTCATACAACTTTCAGATGCCGTGCTTAATGAAGCTCGCAGGAGTGCCATTCCCTTTTCCACATTTAAGGCTGTGCGAATACCCGTGAGGCACACTCCGAGTTCTACCAACGTAATCGCTACTGCTGGTTGCATTCCAACGACAACTGTTTCCGCATCTAGCACGCGCGACATTTTAGCAATATTTCCTAAGATGCGACCAATAAAAGAATCTACTATATCTAAACATGATATATCTATCAGTACACCGCGAGCATTTTTCTCAGTAATCTGGGTTGTTAAATCGTTGTGCAAAGCCATCGCCAAGCGATCGTGCATATCGACTTGAATGGTAACAAGCAGAAATTCGCCCATTTGGAGTATTGGAATGCGCTCCATACGACTGCCTCTCTAGCGATCTGAAGAACAAATAATCTTACAGCCAATTTGGGATAAGGCTAGAGCAAAGGCATCAGCAAGGGTTGCCTTTGTGACTACATCAGACAAATCAACTCCCAGGTACACGATAGTTTGAGCAATCTGGGGACGAATTCCACTAATAATGCACTCCGCACCCATTAAACGAGCAGCCGTTATCGTTTTCAGTAGGTGTTGAGCCGTTAAAGTATCTACCGTTGGGACGCCTGTGATATCAATAATTGCGACTTGGGAACTCGTGTCTACAATTTTTTGTAACAAAGATTCCGTGATGACTTGCGTGCGAGAGCTATCAAGAGTACCGATGAGAGGTAATACTAAGATGCTACCCCACAGTTTGACAACGGGTGTTGACAGCGCTAGCAACTCCTCTTGTTGACGAATAATGACTTCCTCGCGTGCTTTTTGATAGATCTCAGTTGTCAAAAGCCCTAACTTATCCAGAAGAGTTGTTGCTAACCAAACTTCCTCACTCAAGACGATGCCATCCTGTTGCAGTTCAGAACGCAAGCGGGAGAACAGGGGTTGTTTAAAAGAGAAAACAAAACTTGCCGTTTCTGTTGAGGTAAAACCTTTTTGGCTGCGGTTGCGGGAAATACTGGTTAGTGTCTCTCGGACAGGATTCCATTCTGGAGATAAAATGTCATTCAGGTTCTCTTGCTTTACGGCATTTTTCAGCACCTCAAGAAACTCCCTGCATTCCTCGCGCAATTCCACATCTTTAAGCAACCCTCTACGGTTACTCACAGACTTTAGCTCTTGCAACCAGTCCGCTAGCAGTTCTGCTTCATATTTTTCTAAAATTTCTGGAATATGGCTTTTGCCATTCAAGCCCATACATTGGCTCCTTTTCCAATTCTCTATTAAGCAAAAGTACAAAATAATTTTTAGGCTGCAAAATAAACTAGCTGACTCTCTTTCTATAGCACTCCTAAATCATTTGTCAAAATTTCTAGTACCGTAGGTAGGGCATTGCCCGCCAAACGTCCTAGTGGTGGGCAATGCCCACCCTACGTATGTTTTATCAATTGAATAGGATTACCATAACACTTGTTAGTGTCAATAGGTGATAATAACTAATTGAGCAGTTTACAGTAGTTTTTTTTGAAGGCTAATAGTTTTTCTTAATTATATGAAAAAGGTGAGTGCAAAAATTATGCTGTGAAGTTTGCCAGTTCATTTTTTTTTAGGATGATGAAGGGGATAGAGTGTTTGCTGTCAAGTCTAAAAATACGATAGAATAAGATACTGCCTCGCTTAATGTAACTTAGCATAACTACTTGTCGCACAAGTGGTGGCAAAAATTGCTTGCATTCTCTCTTCGTCTGAGATGTCGTGCGTAAGGCGATCGCTAGTCAAATGTTAAGTTCAGGGGTTACATAGAGATACTAAGTCCATCCCCTCTGTAAAAATGTTGGCTTATGAAGTAAACGATACATAAAAATTATACTCAGTTTCTACTTATGCTTGAAAAGAGGAACTGATGGAAACAACAGACTAATGACTTCTCACATACTTCGAGAGATACAACGCGCTCTTTGTGAAAAACCGCCAATTCTACTGACCTTTGACGATTTTATCTGTTTCGAGCCACCAGTGGTAAATTATCGGCGTTTAGCAAAGGATATGTTGGAAGCTATGGAAGTATCAAAAAAATCCAGGTTAAGCTAGAGAAGAGAGTTGGGGTTAGCTTTGCACCTCTCATTTGGGTAAGGAGCAAAACTCAAACTCAATTGCAAGATTTTTCTCAAGTTGGCAATGTCCTTACTCCATGCTGCGAATCATTACTCAGCAGGCAGATGTTAGAGCAGAACTACAACGGATCTGCGATCGCATCCAAGACGAACAGGTACTTCACAAAGAAGCAACCGTGCGGGAAGTGTTGCAGTCAGTGAAGCGCCAAGGCGATAAAGCTGTACTGCAATACACAGCCGAATTTGACAATCAAACCCTGAAGCCAGAAGAACTGCGCGTGACAGGCTCAGAACTGGATGCAGCCTACCAACAGGTATCGCAAGAGCTACTTGAGGCAATTCAGTTGGCGTGCCGCAAAATAGAAGCGTTTCACCGCCAGCGAATGCCAAAAAATTGGGTTCACTTTGACGATGATGATGTAGTGCTTGGCAAACGCTACACACCTGTAGATAGGGCAGGGTTATACGTACCGGGAGGTCGTACCGCCTATCCAAGCGCGGTATTAATGAATGCTATTCCAGCAAAAGTGGCAGGTGTACCCCACATAGTGATGGTGACGCCACCGGGACCTTCAAAAGCGATTCACCCATCGGTGTTAGTCGCCGCCCAAGAAGCTGGAGTGCAAGAAATATATCGCGTTGGAGGCGCACAAGCGATCGCCGCTTTAACTTACGGTACAGAAACCATTCCCAAAGTTAATCTTATTACAGGTATAGGTAATATATATGTCACTTTAGCGAAAAAACTAGTATACGGCTCAGTTGGAATCGATCTCCTTGCAGGACCAGGGGAAGTATTAATTATTGCAGACGACACGGCAAATCCCGTTCGCGTTGCGGCTGATATGTTAGCCAAGGCAGAACAAGATCCAATGGCAGCAGCAGTTTTACTAACCACAGATCCGGGTCTAGCGAAAAACGTACAAGTAGCAGTGGAAAGACAGCTCATAGATCGTGCTAGAAGAACGCTGACAGAGAAAGCCATTGCCCACTACGGCTTGATTGTGATTGTGGAATCACTTCAGGCAGCAGCAGAACTCTCAAATGAATTTGCACCCGAACACTTAGCCGTGGAAGTGCAAGAACCCTGGGAAATCTTACCACTTATTCGCAATGCCGGTGCAATTTTCTTAGGGCATTTTACACCAGAAGCTGTAGGAAATTATGTAGCAGGTCCCAACCATACCTTACCCACTTCTGGCGCTGCTCGCTATGCTTCTCCGTTAGGGGTTGAAACCTTTATGAAACACTCTAGTATTATTCAATACTCGCAAACTGCACTAGAGAAAGTCGCTAATGCGATCGATGTCCTAGCATCCTCTGAGGACTTACCTTCGCACGTTAACTCGGTACAACGCCGAATTGATAAGGAAAATGACGATATGAATTATTAATTTTTCCCTAGACTTTTTGCAAAAAGAGTTTGCGATTGGCAAACTTAAAATCTAAGGCTATGCAAACTCTGTCCAAAGTTTGGGGATGGTGAGTATAGCCATTAACTATAATTACTTAATAATCTGTGTGAGGTTCTGTTGTGGATACGACAGTAGCGATAAAAACGATATTGGTAGCTTTAGACGATTCAGAAATGAGTGACCAAATTATGCAAACGGTGCAGCAATTTATGTTGCCAAAAAATAGTAAAGTCGTTCTGTGTCACGTATTCGCCACATCTGAATCAAATATGGAACTTCCCGCAGATCGCCCTCACCCAGAGTCTTCAACATTTTCTTACTCACAAATTGAAAAACAACTCAAAGGTTATCAAAATCAATTGGCAGTTGAAAGTGAGATAGAACTTGTGGCGGGCGATCCAGCCCAAGAAATTGTTCGTCTTGCTAACATTTACAAAGCTGACTTAATTGTTACCGGTAGTCGTGGGTTAACAGGTGTAGATCGAATTGTTCGAGGTTCTGTCAGCAGTCAAGTTGTGGAAGATGCCCCTTGTTCTGTATTGGTGGTTAAAGGTACTTAAGTTAGAAATCACTATCCCACAATTTCTTGTGGTGCTTCAATGCAGCAGTCAAGCTAAAAAAAGTCTTGTCATACCAAGGATAAAGTGTAGAATATAAAGGATGAAGTCAAGAGCCGACGCATAACATCATTCATCCTTTAGCCTTCATTATCTAAAGGTCAAAGTAGTAAGAAATTCCCCCATCGTCACTCACCTTAAAACTAGCATTAAATATTTTTGCTCGCTCGTCTAAATATTTTCTAGCAGTAGCGGGCGGCAGTTGTGACTGCATGGCAAAGCTTAGAAGTGTAATGCGTCCACCATTGTCTTGCAGCATCCGGTAAAAAGTAGATTGCATTTCCTCACTAGCCTGTTGCTGGAGGATTTTTTTATCCTGCTGACTTTGACGGAACAGTCCCATTGCCAGCCATACTCCCAAGATAGAGGTAGGAACGCCAAAAACTAGACCGTGCAAGACAGTATTATCCAATACATATATAGCATCTTCATTAAGAATTTCTTGCGGTGGTCCATACGGGTTTGGAGGAAATGGCTTTTGCATGGAATTCTTTTGGATTGCTGCAGACGCTGATAGCGTTAAAAACATAAAGCCCAGTGAGAGTAGCCAACCTGCCGCCAATTTTTCAGCCGTCTTCATAATATATCTCTAATTTAAACCTTGCTTGCGATTTTAACCTCACTTTTTTGTTAATGGTTAGTAATCAGTGACCACCTGACCAGTGACCACCTGACCAGTGACCACTAACTACTAACTACTAACTATTAACTACGCTTCGCTTCTAGTAGGCGGGAGAAGTAGAAGCTCGTTTTGGTCATGGATTGACGTTGTACTGAAAATCCGTTATTCTCCAAAATCTTCACTACATCTGCCTCTCGGTGCAAATAAGCACGAGTTGCTTTGCTAGGACCGGGAAAGAAACTGCCGATCTTCTTTAAGATACTGAGGGCAAAAGTTTTTGGTGCAAAACTGAGAATAAGTCGCGATTGTGATAAAGAACAAAGGTGAGAAATCATCTCTGCTGCTTTATCTTGGGGATAGTGGATCAGAACGTCTAGGCAGATAACTGTATGGTAGCTACCGCTAATGGTTTCTAAATCCTGCACTGCAAAAGTGGGGTTTTCACCCTGTCCCAAGGTATTTAAAGCTCGTTCCTTGGCTTCTTCTACCATTTTGTCAGAAATGTCACTGGCGTAGACCGAGGCTCCTGCTTGTGCAAGAGGAATGCTGAGACTACCTACACCACATCCAGCATCGCAAATGGTCATTCCTGCTAAGTTATTGTCTGCTGTCAACCAGGATATGACTGTATCAACAGTTTGTTGATGCCCGTTACGGATATCTAGCTGAACTTTGTTGACTTCGCCATCACCATAAATGCGTCTCCAACGGTCAAAGCCTGTGGAGTTGAAATAGTCTTTAACAATGGTTTTATCGTCAGTTACGTTCATGAAATTCGATTTTCAAGGTTTCTCAATAGATAATGAGATAATGATCTCATGCCAAGGTTGGCAGCGTATATGGCAACATCCTTTGCCAGGACAGTTCTTTTGTGGATTCTTTTAAGTGCCAGCGCAAGAGTTGAGTCGCCGGAACATTGGAGATGATAGTAGATAAACCGATCGCGCTTCTTGGTGCTACAGTGGCAAGTGCGATCGCTTTATCCACGTCACATATTTCCCACTTTACTAAGTTTTGCACACCTGCAAGTAGAGGAAGAGTTGTTCCTGATAAAGTTCCATCAAAAAGACGTGCTGTTCCCTGTTTCACTTCTATTTGGCGATTATCCCAAGGATACACTCCTTCGGGTAACCCTAGAGGAGCAAGGGCATCGCTAACAAGAAAAAGCCCATCCCCCAGGTTTTCGTACATATTCCCATCGGTACGAGAAACGCTAGTACGTAGTAATATTTGTAACATAATTGGCGAGACATGCTGACCATCGGCAATAAAACCACACATGACATTAGGGTTCATAATGGCTGCACCTAATAATCCAGGTTCGCGATGGTGTAATGGAGGCATGACATTAAAAGCATGAGTCACCATTGTTGCGCCTAACTCAAAAGCATTTTGTGCTTGGGCTGCTGTTGCTTGAGAATGACCGAGACTAACGGTAATACCCAAAGAACGTATAAATGGAATGACTTCACCTTTAAGATCTAACTCTGGTGCTAAGGTAATAACTTTCACATAGCGCGAGTAATCGCCCAACACTCGTTTGACTTCTTCTACACTTAGCGGTAAAAGATACTCGGCTGGGTGTGCGCCACGCTTACCGTAGTTCAAAAATGGCCCTTCTAAATGGATGCCAAGAATTTTTGCACCCACTTCTTGGTTCGCCATATACTGAGCAAAGACAGCAAGCGATCGCTGAACGTTTTCTACTGAAGTTGTGACAAGAGTTAGTAGAAAAGCATCTATTCCCAAACTCCATAAAAATTTACAAATTTCTGTCAATTGACCAACATTTTCTGTTGAGAGGTCGGTAAAAGCTAATCCTAATGCGCCGTTAATTTGTAGATCGACACCACCCAAGGAAATCCAGTCACCACCAACATCTAAAACTTGCAAATTTTCTGGCGGGACACGTTCGAGAACTTGAGACATTGATAAAACGTGCTCAACTATACCCCGGTCGTTTACCAAGAGCATCTGTAACTCTTTGTATCCAGGTATCCTAGCGTTGATAATATCTATCGGAGTAGCAAGAGGGCGATGCGTCATAGGATTGGGGATTGGGGATTGGGGAACTCGCTCTTCCCCTCCTTGTTGAGGGGCAATGGGGAACTCGGGGTCCCCTCCTTGTTGAGGGGCAATGGGGATAGAGTATGGTTCTTGTTGTTTCTCTCGTCCCTAACTTCTGACCCCTGACCCCTTATTTCTACATAACGATCATTCATCTTACAAATACAGTGTGCATCATGTACGTCAATAGATGAGATAATCTGAACACAGCTTATGCAATTTCCAGTTCCCAATGCCCAATACCCAATGCCCAATCCCCAATCCCCCCTTATCGGCATAATCATGGGTAGCGATTCAGATCTACCAACCATGCAAGGAGCGATCGCAATTTGTGAAGAATTTGGTATTGTCTGTGAAGTCGCAATCATAAGCGCCCACCGAACTCCAGAACGTATGGTGGAATATGCCAAATCCGCACACCAGCGCGGTCTGAAAGTCATTATTGCTGGTGCTGGCGGTGCTGCTCATCTTCCAGGAATGGTTGCGTCTTTAACTCCGCTTCCCGTCATCGGCGTTCCTGTTCCCAGTCGTCACTTGCAAGGGGTGGATTCGCTGTACTCTATAGTACAAATGCCTGCAGGTATACCAGTTGCAACGGTTGCTATAGGAAATGCTCAAAATGCTGGTCTTTTGGCTGTACAGATTCTTGCTACCCATCAACCAGAATTACAAGAACAAGTGCAGCAATACCGCCAAAAGCTACTGGAAACAGTTATGGCAAAGCAAGCAAAGTTAGAAAATCTTGGGTATCAAGAATATCTCAGCGAAATGAGATAAGCCGGCTAAGGCTTGCGCTTCGCCATCTGCTGGGTATAGCTTGCGCTAAACGGTGGGGAATACCCACCCTACTACGTATATTTCAAAAATTCAATACAATTGCTATATCAATAAGAATCTCAAAGCTAAATTTGAATGTTTAAAAAAAAACTGTATTGAAATTTACAGAATGAAGAGAAGCGAGCGATAATTTGAAATGGTGTTATGCAAATGGTCAGTAAGTCTATAAAGTATTTAGTTGTAACCAGATATATAGATTCCCGACTTCTTTAAGAAGTCGGGAATCTGAAGCATTTTTAGTAGTCGTAAAAAATCTTTAGTAAAGAGTCTATAAATAGGTCTTGACTGTTTTACAAAATACATAATAATTTTTTAAGAAGATTTAGTAACATCTGTAGAGGTAGCAACATTAGTTGATTAACGGCAAACTCATTTATTGATATACTGGTTTTCATTTAACCGCTTAAGTTAATGAAAATCAGCTAGCGTTAGCAACCGACTTGCCCAAATAGTCAAATACCAAAAACAACTTCTACAACGCTTCAGACATTATCCAACTTTCACTCAACGTATTTTTCCGATATTTCAAGGATTGGTTGAGCGTATGATGATAAAGAGCACATACAAAAACAAATCGAGAACAAGAAACAGGCGGCGGTTGTTACATCAGGGTAGCAGCGCACAAAGTAATTTATTTGTCAAGCAATTGAGTACAGCCATCAAACGGTTGTCGCCAAGCTGGCAAGCTTGTATTCCAGTGGCTTGCATGATTGTCCTGGCTTGGGGTTGTGCAGCAGTTGCCCAAACCCCTGCACCAGCAGGACCAACTACGGCAGATTTGAAAGTAGCCCTCGATACACTATGGGTAGCGATCGCGGCATTTCTGGTATTCTTCATGAATGCTGGTTTCTGTATGTTAGAAACTGGATTCTGCCGTCAGAAAAATGCAGTTAACGTACTTGCCAAAAACCTGATTGTCTTTGCCCTTGCCACTGTTGCTTTTTGGGCGATTGGTTTTGGCTTGATGTTTGGCAATGGCAATGACTTTATCGGATTAAATGGTTTCTTCCTACAAGGCGCGGATAACAGCCCTGCAACAGGAGATGCTTACAAGGGAGTATTTAGCGCTCTTAACTGGGCTGGAGTGCCTTTAGCAGCCAAATTTTTATTCCAACTCGTGTTTGCAGGAACAGCAGCAACGATTGTCTCAGGTGCTGTTGCCGAACGGATTAAATTTATCGACTTCCTAATTTTTAGCCTTTTACTTGTAGGGATTGCCTACGCAATCACTGGACATTGGATTTGGGGCGGTGGCTGGCTTTACAAAAAAGGTTTCTTCGATTTTGCAGGTTCCACGGTCGTTCACTCTGTTGGTGGATGGGCAGCATTGATGGGGGCTGCATTACTCGGACCGCGTATTGGCAAATATCAAGATGGGCAAATTGTTGCCTTACCCGGTCACAATATGAGTATCGCTACCTTGGGCTGTTTAATTCTGTGGTTGGGCTGGTTTGGTTTTAACCCTGGTTCCGTAATGGCTGCAGATCCCAATGCCATCACTCACATTGCTTTGACAACCAACATGGCAGGTGCTGTTGGTGGAATTGCGGCAACAATCACAGCTTGGCTGTACTTAGGCAAACCAGATCTGTCTATGATTATTAATGGTATTTTGGCTGGTTTGGTTGCTGTGACAGCATCTTGTGCTTTCATCACCATTCCAAGTTCGATTATCATTGGTCTTATAGCGGGAGTTTTAGTTGTTTTTGCCGTTACCTTCTTTGACAAAATCGGTATTGATGACCCTGTAGGAGCAACCTCCGTTCACCTTGTATGTGGTGTATGGGGAACTCTAGCAGTAGGTTTATTTGCTGTAGGTACTGGTAATCCAGCCTTCCCCTGGTACACAGATGGTCTCGGTCCTGCTAAAGGTTTGTTTGCTGGTGGTGGCTTGGGACAATTCGGCGTTCAGTTACTAGGTGTCCTGACTGTTGGTGGTATAACCGTTCTTCTGAGCACAATCTTCTGGCTTGCACTGAAAGCCACTTTGGGGATTAGAGTTTCTAGAGAAGAAGAAATCGAAGGCTTGGATATTGGCGAACACGGTATGGAAGCTTATAACGGCTTCGTCAAAGAAGCTGGTGCAACTGGATTTACAGAAGCAGGTATCCATTCATCTGGAGTCTCTCGTTCGGGGGATATACCTAATATTCTGTAAGATGGGCATCAGGCATTGGGCATTGGGTTTTTGAGTAAACACTAAAGCAATGCCCACCCTACAGCCTATCAATTTTGCGTATACTTAGGGATTATTGGAGAATTTTAAGTGGGTAAGAACTCTTACCTGTTTTATGGAATAGGCTTCTAGTTTGTTGTGTAGAAGAAAACTAGATGTAAAATGAGAAATCGCGTAAGTAACGCCGAGAAACTAGCTAAAATGGGATAACTTTATATAATCTCACAATTTATGAGAGCTTGACAACTGCAATAAGAAGTATTAGATCTATAAATCTTGCTAAAATATCAGGAATTTGTAACTCTTGCTACTGTTTTATGTATCAAAAGTTACTGAAATAAAGATGGCTCACACAAAAAATGTTGGTGCGCGGGAACAAAAATAAGTGTTGAAAAAAATGATGACGATTGGGGCTATGTCCCTACTGTTTCTGGGTGGACCGTTGATGGCTGATGCAGTTGCTCAAGGAACCACAACTCCACCTCCTGCCGATACAGGGTCTACAGCTTTTATGCTAATTTCGGCAGCATTGGTGTTATTGATGACACCAGGGCTAGCTTTTTTCTATGGGGGGTTTGTGCGATCGCGTAACGTCCTCAACACTCTGATGATGAGCTTTGTGCTCATGGCAATTGTAGGTGTGACGTGGATCTTGTGGGGGTATAGCCTCTCATTTGCACCTAATGAATCATTCCTAGGAAAATTTATTGGTGGATTTCAGTGGCTGGGTTTAAATGGGGTTGGTTTTGAGACAACCGACTATGCAGCAAAAATACCCCATCAAGCATTCATGATTTACCAAGCCATGTTTGCCATTATTACCCCAGCATTGATTTCAGGCGCGATCGCCGAGCGAATGAACTTCACAGCATACTCTTTGTTCGTCTTGTTGTGGTCAACATTTATTTACAGTCCGCTTGCCCACATGGTATGGGGTAAAGGAGGATTTTTGGGGTTATTAGGTGGTATAGGTGCTCTTGACTTTGCTGGTGGAACTGTTGTGCATATCAGTTCTGGAGTTTCTGCCCTCGTTGCAGCGATTGTCCTCAAACCTCGGAAAACTTATCCAGATCGCCTCAGCCCCCCTCACAACGTTCCCTTTATCTTGTTAGGGGCTGGTTTGTTGTGGTTTGGCTGGTTTGGCTTTAATGCAGGTAGTGCTTTAGAGGCAAATAATTTAGCAGTAGCAGCATTTGTCAACACCAATACAAGCGCCGCTGCTGCCACTTTAACTTGGTTGATTTTAGAAAAATCATTGCGTGGTAAACCAACAGCAGTCGGAGCAGCCTCAGGAGCAGTTGCAGGATTAGTAGGCATCACACCAGCCGCTGGATTTGTCACACCTCTAGCATCAATCTTAATTGGTAGCATTACCGCCTTTGTCTGCTTTTATGCTATTAGCTTCAAACACAAAGCTCAAGTTGATGATGCTTTGGATACCTATCCCGTGCATGGAGTCGGTGGGACAGTGGGAGCACTTTTGACAGGTGTATTTGCAACCACAACCGTCAACGCGGGAGGAAAAAACGGTCTATTATATGGTAATCCCGGAGAATTACTGATAGAAATAGTAGCAATTATAGTTGCGTATGTTGTGGCTGGTGTTGGTACTTGGATTATTTTGAAAATTTTAGATGCCACAGTTGGTTTGCGAGTCAAAGAAGAAGAAGAATTCCAAGGTTTGGATATTAACGAACACGGCGAAGAAGGTTACAACGAAGAGTTTGGAGACCAGATTAACGTCTCTCATAAAGGATGAAGTATAAAGCATGAAGGATGAAGTATGAAATTTTATCCTTTATCCTTCATACTTTATCCTTTTAGAGGAGGTAGGCTAATTTTTGGAATTCAGTTAAAATCTGAGTCAAAAATTTACTGTATTCAGTTAGTCGTGAACACTCCTGCAAAAACCTTTCCTATCTGGGCGCGTCTATCCCTGGCAACCAACTTCATTTTAATCTTCGCGATCGCTCTGTTGATTGCCCGACAGCAGAACTTGACAGCATTTTTCGGACTAATTCCCAATCCCAGTACAATTCACCCGAACAGTCAATCCAAAGCTCAAGCCGCCGCCCTACCTGTAGTGCCTAAATTAGGGCAACGTCACAAACTGAGTTACTGGCAATGGGTAGATATTCTCAAACAAGAAGCCAAAGTTGTTGCCCAAAAGAACCCACCTCGTTTGACAATACTAGCAGGGGATTCTCTAAGTCTGTGGTTTCCTTCCGAGTTATTACCCAAAGACAGAAATTGGCTAAATCAGGGAATTTCCGGAGAAAAAACCACAGGATTATTAAATAGATTAGATTTATTTAACTCTACCAACCCAGAGACAATTTTTGTCATGATTGGTATTAATGACCTCATTCGAGGGGTCAGCGATGAGACAATTTTAGACAATCAGCAGCAAATTGTTCGTTACTTGCGGAAGAACCATCCAACAGCGCAAATTGTAGTCCAGTCAATTTTACCCCATGAAGTCGAACGAGTCACATGGGAAGGCAAAGAAAAACTGCTAGCGATTCCTAACAGTCGCATTCGCCAATTAAATCAACAACTAGAAGACATAGCCAAAACAGAAGGCGTAAAGTATTTAGATTTATACCCCTTATTTGCTAACAGCCAAGGCAATTTGCGTCCCGAACTCAGTACTGATGGGTTACACCTGAGTCAGCAAGGATATTTGGTTTGGAGTTCTGCTATACGGTTATATAGTGAAATGGAATTATTGATAGGGGTTAGGGGGTAGAGGGTAGGGGGTAGGGAGTAGGGGAACAGGAATTACGCATAGCCCCCCTTTTTAAGGGGGGTGGGGGGATCTGCAACACGTGAAAACCTGGGGAAGAGGGATTTTTATTGGGACTGCTTTAAATCTCAAGATTTAGCGCGGTACGTTCAATTCACCTCTTTGCAAGGGAAAATAAAAAATGACAATTTAAAAGAAAAACAATGGATACCAAAGCTTTTAAACGTTCTCTACAACATTCAGAAAACTACCATCGTAAAGGATTTGGTCACCAAGCAGAAGTCGCCACGCAGTTACAGTCAGAGTATCAAAGCCAGTTGATTCAGGAGATTCGCAACAGTAACTATACCCTCACACGTGGAGATGTCACCATCTACCTAGCACAAGCTTTTGGTTTTTGTTGGGGTGTAGAACGTGCTGTAGCAATGGCTTATGAAACTCGCACCCATTTTCCCACAGAACGTATTTGGATCACGAATGAGATTATTCACAATCCCTCGGTGAATCAACGTATGCTGGAAATGGATGTCAATTTTATTCCTGTAGAAGGAAGCAAAAAAGATTTTTCTGTTATCGGGTCTGGGGATGTCGTCATTCTTCCAGCTTTTGGGGCAAGTGTTCAAGAGATGCAGATACTTAACGACAAGGGTTGTAAAATAGTAGATACTACGTGTCCTTGGGTATCAAAAGTTTGGAATACTGTTGAAAAGCATAAAAAAGGCGAGCACACTTCAATTATTCACGGTAAATACAAGCACGAAGAAACAGTTGCAACCAGTTCTTTTGCTGGTAAGTATCTGATAGTGCTGAACATGGGGGAAGCGGAGTATGTGGCTAACTACATTCTTCATGGTGGCAATCGCGAGGAATTTCTAGCCAAATTTAGTAAAGCGTGTTCTCCTGGTTTTGACCCCGATACAGACTTAGAACGGGTGGGTATTGCTAATCAAACTACCATGCTCAAAAGTGAAACCGAGCAAATTGGAAAACTGTTTGAGCATACCATGATGAAAAAATATGGACCTATTGAGTTAGATAATCACTACCAAAGCTTCAACACCATTTGTGATGCTACTCAAGAACGTCAAGATGCCATGTTGGAGTTAGTTGAGCAAAAACTGGATTTAATGATAGTGATTGGTGGGTTTAATTCATCTAACACCACACAATTACAACAAATAGCTGTTCAAAGAGGAATCGTCTCTTATCATATTGATAGTGTGGCGCGGCTTTTATCGGGTAACAAAATAGAACATAGAGAACTTAGTGGGGAATTAGCGATCGCGGAAAATTGGTTACCTGATGGGAAAATAGTAGTAGGAATCACCTCTGGTGCATCTACACCGGATAAAGTTGTAGAAGACGTAATTGAAAAGATTTTTGAATTTAAAGCGACAGCCGTTGTTGTGTAATTGGGTATTGGGAATTGGGCTTCACGAGAAAATCACACAACAAAACACAAAAATATCTCTTTCCCAATCCCCAGTCGCCAATCACCAGTCCCCTTTAATTAATAAAAAACCCGGTGGTGTACAAATACCGGGTTTAATGGTTGTTGAACTTGTTTTGGTTGACCTACTTAACATAAGGTATATCGGAAATTAGTCTTTTGGAATTTTTCTCAAAGAACTTTGCTAAAAATTTAACTAAGGTTCATTCAAATTTATATTATTTGGGATTTTAGATACGTGGATTTTGGATTGAGAAAGCCTTGTCTGTACTTAATTTCCCCCAAATATCTGTCTAATTTTTGGTCAAATTGGTATTACCTTCGTGGTTTATCATAAAACAACGTAGGTTGGGTTGAGGAACGAAACCCAACAAATACACGATTGTGTTGGGTTTCGCTACCGCTCAACCCAACCTACAATTCTTCTTAAAAAAGCCATGTTGAGGAAAATTTTATAAAATATGAAAAAACTGTTAATTACAGGGGCGAGTGGCTTTTTAGGTTGGCATCTTTGCCAGTTAGCTAAACAAGAATATGATGTATACGGAACCTACTTCTCCCACTCTGTACAAATCCCAGGTACAACCACCATAAAAGCTAACTTGACAGATTTTCAGGATCTGAAACAAGTTTTGAGCGATATCAAACCAACCGCAGTGATTCATACTGCAGCACTATCCCAACCAAATTTTTGCCAAATGCATCCTCATGAATCCCATGCAATTAATGTAGAAGCCTCATGCAATATTTCCGGGCTTTGTGCAGATGCTTCTATTCCTTGTGTTTTTACCTCAACAGACCTAGTTTTTGATGGGTTAAATGCTCCTTATCGAGAAACCGACTCAGTTTCTCCTGTCAACATTTATGGAGAACATAAAGTTATGGCAGAAAAAGGTATGTTAGAGCGTTATCCAATGACAGCTGTTTGCCGAATGCCATTGATGTTTGGGATGGCAACACCCACAGCCATAAGTTTTATACAGCCCTTTATTCAAACTCTCAAAGAAGGAAAAGATTTAAATTTATTTATAGATGAATTTCGGACTCCAGTGAGTGCAAAAACTGCGGCGAAAGGGTTGTTATTGGCATTAGATAAAGTGCAGGGATATATTCATTTAGGAGGGAAAGAGCGGATTTCGCGATATGATTTTGGTCTATTGATGGCGGAGGTGTTTCAACTTTCAAGCAGTCAGATTAAAGCTAGCCGACAGCAAGATGTGAAAATGGCAGCCCCAAGACCTTCTGATGTTTCTTTGGATAGTTCTAAAGCTTTTGCATTGGGGTATGAACCTTTATGTTTACGAGAAGAATTAGCTATAGCAACACGACGGGTTTGGGGTTGGCGATAAGCCGGAGGCTTGACGGCTAAAGCCGTTAAGCCCGTAAAATTGTGGAAGAAACCCACGGCGGAAAATTGAGTTGTCACTCGGTTCTAGGTGCAGGTACGCAATTCACGATCGCAATTCCCTAAATTTGATGCTCTCAGCTCCAAGGGCAACTTCTACGAAGTCGGAGAGCTTGCTGTTTTTTCATGATTGAGGATTGCTCTATCTGGGAACACTAAACCTGAAGTCTTGAGGATTTAGTGCAATGTTGAATCTTCCCGGATATCGTATCCATGAACAACTCTACAATGGTTCGAGAACCCTAGTTTATCGAGCAGTTCGAGAAACTGACTCATTACCAGTGGTAATTAAACTACTGAAAAATCCTTATCCCAGTTTCAGTGAATTGGTGCAGTTTCGCAATCAATACACCATTGCGAAAAATCTCAACTCACCCCTAATTGTTCAAACTTATAGCCTAGAACCCTATCAAAATGGCTATGCGTTGGTGATGGAAGATTTTGGGGGAATTTCCCTCAAAGATTATTTCACCTCACCAGAGACATTACATGTAACGTCTGGTCAGGAATTTTTACAAATAGCGCTCGCTCTGTGCAACACCTTAGATATATTGTATCGAGAACGCATCATTCATAAAGATATTAAACCCAGCAATATATTAATTAATCCCCAAACCAAACAAGTGAAATTAATTGACTTTAGTATTGCATCATTACTCCCAAGAGAAACCCCAACCCTAGTGAATCCCAATGTATTAGAAGGCACACTAGCTTATATCTCCCCAGAACAAACGGGGAGAATGAATCGGGGGATAGACTATCGCACGGATTTTTATTCAACTGGTGTAACTTTCTATGAATTACTGACAGGAGAATTACCTTTTGCGTCAAATGACCCCATGGAATTAGTGCATTGTCACCTTGCTAAAATGCCTGCGGTATTGGGGAATCGGGAATGGGGAATCGGGAATGGGGAAGAGATTCCACAGGTGCTGTCAGATATTGTAATGAAATTGATGGCAAAAAATGCTGAAGACAGATATCAAAGTGTCTGGGGATTGAAATCCGATCTAGAGAATTGTTTAGCTCAACTCCAAGTAAATGGTTCAATTGAGAGATTTGAGATTGCAACTAGAGATGTGTGCGAGCGCTTCATGATTAGAGAAAAACTCTACGGACGAGAAACCGAGGTTCAAACCTTAGTGAAAGCCTTCGAGCGCGTGAGTGCTGGAACAGCAGAGATGATGTTAGTAGCGGGTTTCTCAGGCATCGGTAAAACCGCCGTTGTCAACGAAGTCCACAAGCCAATTGTACGGCAACGCGGCTATTTTATTAAAGGCAAATACGACCAATTTCAACGTAATATTCCCTTCAGCGCTTTTGTCCAAGCCGGACGAGATTTAATGGGACAATTACTATCAGAATCCGATGCTCAACTGCAAAACTGGAAAATCAAGATTATGGCAGCAGTTGGCGACAGCGGACAAGTTTTGATTGATGTAATTCCCGAATTAGAATGGATTATTGGTACTCAACCAAGAGCTACAGAACTATCAGGAACGGCGGCTCAAAATCGCTTTAATCTGCTGATGCAGAAATTCGTGCAAGTTTTTACTAGCATTGAACATCCCTTAGTGATGTTTTTGGATGACTTGCAGTGGGCAGATTCGGCATCGCTTTCTTTGCTCTCACTGTTGTTGAGGGAAACGGAAACTGGATATTTGCTAGTCCTGGGTGCTTATCGAGATAATGAAGTGTTTCCAGCACATCCGCTGATGCTGACGCTGGAGGAAATCAAAAAAGAAAAAGCAACGATTAACACAATTACCTTAACACCACTTTCTCAGGTAGATATTAATCAGTTGGTAGCAGATACGCTCTTTTGCTCACAAGAATTAGCGCAACCATTAACCGATTTAATTTATCAGAAAACCAAAGGTAACCCGTTTTTTGCCACGCAGTTTTTGAAGGCGTTGTATAGCGATCGCATGATTACCTTCAACCAGCAACAACAACACTGGGAATGCGATCTAGCGCAGGTGAAAGCCGCCGCGCTCACCGATGATGTAGTAGAATTTATGGCAGCGCAGTTGCAAAAATTGCCTGACCAAACTCAGAAAATGCTAAAGTTAGCCGCTTGCATTGGCAACTCTTTCGATTTGACAACGTTGGCGATCGTGTCGGAAAAATCGCTTGTTGATGCGGCTGCGGATTTGTGGAAAGCGTTGCAAGAAGGGTTGATTCTGCCGATTAGTGAAACTTACAAATTCTTCCAGTCTGGTGATGCCGTTTCGACTGGGGAAATTTCAGTACCGTATCGGTTTTTGCACGATCGCGTTCAACAAGCTGCCTATTCCCTCATTGCAGAAGAGCAAAAACAGGCAACTCATCTCAAAATCGGACGATTGCTCCAACAAAACTTATCAGAAATAGAAAAAGAAGAAAAGCTGTTTGATATTGTCGGGCATTTGAATTTAGGTCAGGATTTAATTACTCAATCGGAAAACCGGGAAGCCTTAGCTCAACTTAACTTAGCAGCCGCACAGAAAGCCAAAAATTCTACAGCCTATGCAGCTGCCAGAAGTTTTGTTCAAACCGGGATTGATTTGCTCACCGCAAACTGTTGGCAAACTCAGTATGAATTAACCCTCAATCTATATGTAAATGCGGCTGAAACTGCTTACTTAAATGCCGATTTTGCAGGCATGGAAGCAATGGCAACAGAAGTTTTGCAATCAGCCCAAACCATACTAGACAAAGTAAAAATTTACGAGATTCAAATCAATGCACTGACAGCCCAAAGTCGGATGTTAGACGCGATCGCTGTAGGGCAAAATGCCCTAACACAATTGGGAGTTGAGTTTTCATCTGAACCTGACGAAGTGTTGACAAGCATGGCACTGCAAAGCCTTGCCAGTCAACTCCAGGGCAAACAGATTGAGGAACTCATTAACCTTCCTGTGATGAGCGATCGTCTTACCATTGCAGCGATGCGACTGTTAGCCATGTTGTTTCCGCCCATTTTTCTAGGAAATCCTGCTTTGCTGCCTCTGCTTTGCTCCACAATGGTAAGTCTATCACTTCAATTTGGTAATGCACCCGCATCAACCATTGGGTATGCAAGTTATGGCATGGTGCTGTCTTCCTTTTTGGGAGAGGTAGAAAAAGGTTATTGTTTTGGGCAACTGGCACTAAACTTACTCAATCAGTTGAATGTGCGAGAATTTAAGCCTTTAACTTTAATTTTGTTTGCTGGTTTTCTTCAGCATTGTAAAGAAGCACTGAGAGCAACAATTCTAACGAGTAAAGAGGGTTATCGAAATGGAATGGAAACAGGTAGCTTCCTATATGCTGGCTACCATATAAATAATTATTTATATGAAAATTTTTTTGCTGGAGTGTGCCTGGAGGATTGGGAAACAGAATTTAAAAATTACTGTATTGTTTTAGTAAATTTAAAGCAAGATTCTCCTCTGGCTTACGTGAGGATGCAACAACAAATGGTGCATCAATTGAAAGAAATTGTTAATCAACCGGATTTATTAATTGGATCTGCCTATGATGAAACAGTAATGTTTCCCAAGCATCATCAAGATAATGAGTTGAGTGCGCTGGCTTTCGTTTATATCTACAAGCTGCTGCTTGCCTATCTTTTTGGCAGCTACATCAATGCCCTAAATTACATTGCCCAAGCTAACCGATATTTAATGGCAGCAACAGGCATAATTCATACTCCAGTTTTCCATTTCTATGCCGCATTAACCCACTTGGCATTATGCTCGACGCAATCAGAAATCGAGCGAGTAGAGACGTTACATACAACGTCTCTACTCGCCCTGGTGGAAACCCATCAAAATACTCTGGCTCAGTGGGCGTACCATGCTCCCATGAATCACCAACATAAAGTTGACTTAGTAGAAGCGGAAAAATGCCGCGTTTTAGGCAAGAATTATGAAGCTGGCGATTGGTACGATCGCGCCATCTCTGGAGCCAAAGAAAACGAATATCTCAACGAAGAAGCACTTAGCAATGAGCTGGCAGCTAAATTCTACCTCAACTGGGGTAAAGAAAAAGTTGCCGCCAGCTATATGCAAGAAGCCTACTATTGTTACGCCAAATGGGGAGCCAAAGCCAAAGTTGAAGATTTGACAACCCGCTATCCCCAACTACTTGCCCCCATATTACAGCAAACTCGTTCGATTTCCACTGACGAAACTGTCTTTGCCTTAGGGACTGTCACCTCCACCAGTTCCCGGACTTCCAGTAGTAGTGTTTCTGTAGCTTTAGATTTAGCTGCCATTTTCAAAGCCTCCCAAACTATCTCAAGTGAAATCGAACTGGAAAAATTGCTTTCATCCTTGCTGAAAATTGTTATCGAAAATGCCGGAGCTGATAAATGCGTGCTAATGCTGTTGCAAGATAGTCGCCTGCTCATTAAAGGCTCAATGACCCTGGGGACAGAACCAGTTTTGTTGCAGAGTCTTCCCGTTGAGGAGAGTCAGGATATTCCCCTGAAGCTAATTTATAAAGTCAAGCACAACAGACAGACTGTTGTCCTGCGGGATGCGACAGGCGATCTCACCTTAGCCAACGACCCATACATTATAAGTCAGCAGCCAAAAAGTCTATTGTGTAGTCCCATTTTGCATCAAGGTAAATTGATGGGCATTTTATATCTGGAAAATAATTTAGTAACGGAGGTGTTTACGAGCGATCGCGTTGAACTCCTCAATTTACTCTGCGCTCAAGCCGCAATTTCCTTAGAAAATGCTCTCTTGTACTCGCTTTCGCAACAATATGCCCAACAGTTAGAGCAAGCATTACACAACTTACAAAACGCACAGTTACAAATTGTTCAAAGTGAGAAAATGTCGGCATTAGGTAATTTAGTTGCTGGTGTTGCTCACGAAATGAATAATCCCCTCGGCTTTATTGCAGCCAGTCTCAAACAAGCTAAACCAACTTTTGCCGCTCTTACCGAACACCTGAAATTATATCAAGAAACTTTCCCAAATCAGAGTACAGCAATTCTTGACCATGCAGCAGCAATCGACTTGGAATATAGTTTAGAAGATTTACCAAAAATGCTTGATTCTATGACGATGGCGTGCGACAGGCTCAAAAATATTAGTACCAGTTTACGCACCTTCTCCCGTGCCGATAAAGATTACAAAGTACCTTGTAATATTCATGAAGGAATTGACAGTACAGTTTTAATTCTCAAACATCGTCTCAAAGCCAATGAACAACATCCGGCGATTGAAGTAGTGAGTAACTACGGTAATTTACCTCAAATCGAATGTTTTTTAGGACAATTAAATCAGGTATTTATGAATATTCTCGCCAACGCTATTGATGCTTTAGAAGAAGCAAATCATGGACGCCGTTTTGAAGAAGTCCAAGCCAATTCCAACCGAATTATCATTAAAACTTCAATGGAAAATCATCGAGTTAAAATTGCTATTACTGATAATGGTAAGGGAATGAGTGCAGAAATTCAACAAAAAATCTTCGCTCATTTATTTACTACGAAAGCTGTGGGAAAAGGGACGGGTTTGGGTTTGGCGATCGCACGGCAAATAGTTGAAGAAACCCATAGCGGAAAATTGAGTTGCAAATCTGTTTTAGGTGAAGGAACAGAATTTATTATGGAAATTCCTCTGTAAATTTTGCCGAACAGTGCCTTTTGATGATTGAGAACTCATAAAAATGGGAAAACTAATCAGAAAGTCTCAAGGATTTAGTGATATGTTTAGGATTCCTGGATACAAAGTAAGCGAAGAACTCTAGAACGGTTCTAAAACTATGGTTTATCGTGGATATCGAGAGATGGACGACAAACCTGTAGTCATTAAACTATTGAAAAATCCTTATCCCAGTTTCTCGAAACTAGTACAATTTCGCAATCAGTACACCATTGCCAAAAATCTCAACTCACCCTTGATTGTCCAAGTTTATAGCTTGGAATCATATCAAAATGGTTATGCTTTGGTGATGGAAGATTTTGGAGGAATTTCCTTAAAAGATTATTTCATGCTATCAAGCTTATACAGTGGTTTATCCAACAGTAATACATTTCTTTGGGTGCAGATCTTCTCACAAAGTGTTATTGAAGTTTACCATACGAATATCTATATGCCAATCCTATTTAATTTTGGAAAATGTTGTGCTTGTTTAAAAAGGATTGAGTTGCAAGATGAATGCTCATAAAGTAGAAGTAGTTTTAACTGAAAATGGAACTTTGATGCTGTAGGGTTTACCTTTTCATGCAGGGGATGCTGTAGAGGTAATTATTCTTGAAGCTAAAACCCCACAGCAGAATGTGACACCATCTAGTCAACCAGAAACAAATCTTTATCCAATGCGTGGGAAAGTAGTCCGTTATGATGACCCAACAGAACCTGTCGCTTTGGAAGATTGGGAAGTTTTGCAATGATTGTACTTGATACACATATTTGGGTTTGGTGGG